>AQTU01000049.1:0-6339 GCA_000385835.1 Streptococcus mitis 13/39
TACAGGCCCATTGTCAACCGTAGGTGACCAAGCCGCTCCAACAGTAGAGAAACCAGAGTTCCAAGGTGGAGTCAACTCAGTTATGGCCTTGAAACATGAACTACCAGCCTACACAGGTCCATTGTCAACCGTAGGTGACCAACCAGCACCGACAGTAGAAAAACCAGAATTTAAGCTAAGTTCGTTAGAAAAATCTCAGACTCCAGAAGCACCAGTTCAAGTTGCCAAGGAAGACAAGAGATTGCCAGAGACTGGTGAAAAACAGTCAGAAACAGCTATTTTCTTGGCAAGCGTTGGACTAGCCTTATCTGCTATCTTTGTAGCAAAAAGTAAAAAAGATTAGTTGTATATGACAATTAAACTCTTTCTTAATAGTATTCTAAATCAGTGGAGTGTATAGAACAAAAAACCTGAGAAGTACAATTGACCTTCTCAGGTTTTTATTATCTAATTATTGATTGAACAAAGAACAGATTGAAAAACCACCCAATTTTTGGGTGGTTAGTAATTTATTGTTGCGCTGGTTGAGGATTTTGGTTAGGCTGCCCTTGATTGGTACTTGGTTGTTGTGTCGCCGTATTCTCATTGGTTCCAGCATTGGGAGTAACTGTATTTGAATTTGGATTTGTGTTTGGTGTCGTTACACTTGACTGAGAGGTTGAAGTCTCTGGAGTCTGGTTCGCAGGAGCAGGTGTAGAACTTTGTTGAGTAGCAGGAGCAGTCCATGTAGGACGAGCTCCATTCTTAAAGACATATTCTCCACTCCTATATAAGCCCTCAGGCATAGTCCAATCTCCTGGGTGGTCATCTTCTGATAGGTAAGTCATCATTGAACGATAGACCGCAGAAGCAACTGTGAACCCATTGCCGATGACTGGAGTAAGACGATTTGAGTAACCTGTCCATACGGCCATCGAATATTTACGAGTATAGCCGACAAACATTTCATCCGGTGCAACAAGTTGACTTGATTTAATATGATTTTCGATTTCTTCATCTGAATAGTTAGAGGTACCTGTCTTACCGGCTTGAGGGAGCCATGAAATATAGGCATTAAAACCAGTTCCAGAGGTCAAGACTGTTTTCATCATTTCTGTCATCATGTAAGCAGTGGTCTCTTTCATAGCTCGGGTACCAGGGTCAGAAAATTCTTTTTCGCTACCATCACTAAAGACAACTTTATTAATGTACATCGGTTTGTGATAGATACCACCATTGGCAAATGCAGCATAAGCAACAGCCATTTTTTCGCTACTTGCGCCGTATTGCTTATTAGATTCAGTTGTGTTACTTGATATGGCGTTAGAATAATGCATATCTGGATAGTCAATTCCTAAACCATTTAAGAAGGTTTTTGCACGGTTTAATCCAACTTTGTTGAGTGTTTCTACAGCAGGAACATTGCGAGATTGCTGTAGTGCATATTGCAGGGTGATATTACCGAAGTATCCTCTATCCCAGTTGTAGACAGGGGTATTTGTTCCAGGATAATTATACGGGATATCGCGTACAATGGTAGCAGTTGAGTCATAGATATCAAATTCCAAAGCAGGAGCATAATCAGTGATGGGTTTCATTGTTGATCCCCAGTCACGATTGGTCTCCACAGCCTGGTTGGTGCCGAATGAAACATTACTTGCTTGATGACGAGCACCAAGTTGTGCAATAACGTTACCATTAGATACATCTACAATAGTCGAAGCTACTTGCATGTCATCATCAGGATAAGTGACATATTGGTCGGTGTTATAAACATCCCAGAGTCGTTGTTGGATATCTTTGTCCACATTTGTATAGACATCCATACCTGTAGTAAGAAGGTTGTAACCAGTTTCTTGTTCAACTTGGTCGATTACTTCTTTAAGGTAGTTGTCCATGTATGCAGGATAACTGTTACCGGATTTCAGGCTTTGTAGACCATCGGTAACAGGGGTATTAATAGCTTTTTCATACTCTTCTGCACTGATGTATTTCTGCCCTTTCATTTCCGAAAGTACCAAGTTCCGACGCTCTAGAGCAGCTTCTGGATGAGAATAAGGATCATATTGATTTGGTGCTTGAGGCATTCCGGCTAGGAGTGCTAACTGTGGTAAGCTTAAATCCTTCAAGTCTTTTCCATAGTAATTTTGGGCTGCAGTTTGCATTCCATAGTTACCGTTAGACATGTAGACTTTGTTGATGTAGTAGGTCAGGATTTCTTGCTTGGTTGCTTTTTGCTCTAGTTGAACGGCTAGCCAAGCTTCTTGAGCTTTACGTGACAAAGTTTGATCGGCAGTTGAAGTAGAAAAATAAGTTAATTTGATCAATTGTTGAGTCAAGGTTGAGGCTCCCTGGAGGCCTCCTCCGCCTTGGAGGTTTCTCAATGCCGCACCCATGATACGAATGGTATCCACACCTCTATGATCAAAGAAACGGTGGTCTTCGATAGACACGATGGCCTTGACCAAATCAGTAGGGATTTCATTTGCTTGAGTATTTACTCGACGTTCAGATCCAAGGTCAGCGATCAGTTCGTTCTTATTGTCATAAATCTTGCTAGAGGTCGTCGCAACTAATTTACTTTCAGATAAGGTTGGAGCCTTGCTAACAAAGTAGAGGAAGACACCTCCACCTAATAGAAATAATGCGATAAATAATGTAAGGAACGTAATTCCGATATACTTTAAGAATCGCAGAATAGTTTGTTTGTTCATCTTGTTTTACCACCTAGTAAATGTTCTTTGATAATGTCGAGATAGGGAATTTGAGGGAAAGCCCCTTGCTTTACTAAATATCCATATTCTTGAATATATCCAAGTGGCATAGATTTTTGCCCCTTATCTTGATGATAAAAGCGAATCAAATCAAATGCCGGCAACAAATAAGTTTCCTGTTTAGAAGAAAAATGAAGCAGTACGAAGCAAATACCCTGCTGTTCTAGAACTTGTTCCATATGTTGAATCTGGTGAAGATGGAAGTTCTTCATTGGAATAGCATTCTTTTGTCGCGTTTCCTTGGCTTCAAAGTCAATGTAATGTCCTCTATACACGCCAGAGTAATCTGTTGTGGAAGCTTGTCTAAAATAGGCTTCTACAATTTTGGCTCTACTACGTTGAGGATAGTCTACTCGGACAATTTGAACAGGCGTGGGTTTTTTATGGATAACTGCCATACCATGCGTCAGATAGTAGTCGTTTGTAGCGTTAATCATCTTTTCAAAAGTCATTCCTCGATTTGCGAAATTATTTGGTTGAGAAATGGATGTTTTGTTTTTTTTTGATGAAATTTTATGAGGATAGTTGACCATATTTCTCCTTATTGGTACAATGACATCACTCTATTATACCATAAAAATAGAAAGAAAGGTGTAAAAATGACTACAGCTTTAATTATGGGATATTCTAATTTTGACTTGGGTGTCTTTAACGAAAAAGATATCAGGTTAAAAATTATAAAGAAAGCCATTCGCCGTGATTTAGAAAGTTTGGCAGAAGAAGGGATTAACTGGCTGGTCTTTACAGGGAACTTGGGATTTGAATCTTGGGTGCTTGATGTCGCAAATGAAATGAAAGAAGAATATGATTTCAACCTAGCGACCATTTTTGATTTTGAAACACACGGGGAAAATTGGAATGAAGCGAATCAGCTTAAACTTAGTCAATTTAAGCAGGTAGATTTTGTCAAATATGCCTATCCTAAATATGAACATATGGGGCAACTAAGAGACTACCAACGATTTTTACTGGAAAATACTGATTTAGCTTATTTTTTCTATGATCCAGAAAATGAGACCAAATTAAAATTTATGGATACCTTGATGAAAAATCAGGAAGGGTATCGCATAAAAAGGCTAACGTTTGAAGACCTAAATGAGCTAGCAGAAAATTTTTCTGAAAAGTAAGCCTTTGACCTTGATTTTTGTTTGCCTTTTTTTATATAATAATACTATTAGAAACCGAGAATGGAGAGAGAGATGGCAAGTATTATTTTTTCAGCAAAAGATATTTTTGAGCAAGAGTTTGGACGTGAAGTCCGTGGATATAGTAAGGTTGAAGTTGATGAATTTTTGGACGATGTCATCAAGGACTACGAAACTTATGCTGCCTTAGTCAAGTCTCTCCGTCAAGAAATTGCAGAGTTGAAGGAAGAATTGTCTCGCAAACCTGAATCTGCACCGGTTCAAGCAGAACCACTTGAAATGACGGCTACAACTTCTATGACGAATTTTGATATTTTGAAACGACTAAATCGTCTTGAGAAAGAAGTATTTGGTAAACAAATTTTGGATAACTCTGATTTATAAGAGCTTATTTGAAAAGTGCAATTTTTGGATAATCGCGTGAGGAGAATTTCTTTTCATGAGGAAAGTCCATGCTAGCACAGGCTGTGATGCCTGTAGTGTTTGTGCTAGGCGAAACCATAAGCTAGGGACGAGAAATCGTTACGGCAGTTGAAATGGCTAAGTCCTCGGATAGGCCAGAGTAGCTTGAAAGTGCCACAGTGACGGAGTCTCTCTGGAAACAGAGAGAGTGGAACGCGGTAAACCCCTCAAGCTAGCAACCCAAATTTTGGTCGGGGCATGGAGTACACGGAAACGAACGTAGTACTCTGACTACTTTCAGCTGTAGGCTGTTAGCGGTAGACAGATGATTATCGAAGGAAGTGGTCCTAGTCACTTCTGGAACAAAACATGGCTTATAGAAAATTGCATATAGGTTGGGGCTGAGAAAACTTTCTCAACCTCATTTTTTAAAGTGGACATATAGAAAGGTCTTATAAGACTGAAAATGAAAAAAGAATTTAATTTAATCGCTACTGCTGCAGCGGGTCTTGAGGCTGTTGTGGGACGTGAATTGCGAGAGTTGGGCTACGATTGTCAGGTTGAAAATGGACGTGTTCGTTTTCAAGGAGATGCGAAAGCCATCATCGAAACCAACCTCTGGCTTCGAGCGGCAGACCGTATCAAGATTATCGTAGGAACGTTCCCAGCTAAGACTTTTGAGGAGCTCTTTCAAGGAGTTTTCGCTCTAGATTGGGAAAATTATTTACCGCTTGGAGCTCGATTTCCGATTTCAAAAGCCAAATGTGTTAAGTCTAAACTACACAATGAACCAAGTGTACAGGCTATTTCAAAGAAGGCTGTTGTTAAAAAGTTGCAAAAACACTATGCCCGTCCAGAAGGTGTTCCTCTTATGGAGAATGGTCCTGAGTTTAAGATTGAGGTTTCTATTCTGAAAGACATAGCAACTGTCATGATTGATACGACAGGCTCCAGTCTCTTTAAACGTGGCTATCGTACCGAAAAGGGTGGGGCTCCTATCAAGGAAAACATGGCAGCAGCTATTTTGCAACTCTCTAACTGGTATCCAGACAAGCCCTTGATTGATCCGACCTGTGGTTCAGGAACTTTCTGTATCGAGGCAGTTATGATTGCTAGAAAGATGGCTCCTGGTATTCGTCGCTCCTTTGCCTTTGAGGAGTGGAACTGGATTAGTGATCGCTTGATTCAAGAAGTGCGTACAGAAGCGGCTAAGAAAGTGGATCGTGAGCTTGAGCTAGATATCATGGGCTGTGATATCGATGCACGTATGGTGGAAATTGCTAAGGCCAATGCTCAAGCAGCAGGTGTTGCAGGAGATATTACCTTTAAGCAGATGCGCGTGCAGGATTTGCGTTCCGATAAAATCAATGGAGTGATTATCTCTAACCCACCTTATGGGGAACGCTTGTCAGATGATGCAGGAGTTACCAAACTCTATGCTGAGATGGGGCAAGTATTTGCACCGCTGAAAACGTGGAGCAAATTTATCCTAACTAGTGATGAAGCCTTTGAGACCAAGTACGGCAGTCAGGCGGACAAGAAGCGCAAGTTGTACAATGGAACTTTAAAAGTTGATTTGTATCAATATTTCGGTCAGCGTGTTAAACGTCAGGAAGTAAAGTAGGAAGGAAAACTCATGAGTAAGAAAAGACATGATCGTCATATAACAGAACATCAAGAAGCGCAATTTGATTTTGATGATGCCAAAGAGCTAACGGTTGGAGAAGCCATGCTAAAAAATGAAGAGGTGGAAGCAGGTGTATTGCCTGGAGATTCTATCTTGGACAAGTATGTGAAACAACATAAAGATGAAATTGAGGCAGATAAGTTTGAAACGCGTCAGTTTAGCAAGGATGATTTAGTTGAAAAAGAAGGGATAGAAGAGATAGAGGAGACTCAGACTCTGGATAATTTACTTCAAGAGCTTCGTGAGGAAACAGGAGTAACTTCTCCAGCTTCAGAAGATGAATTGAGTCAGTTTGATGATTTAGAATTAACACGAGTTTCAGAAACTCCTCTTGTTGAAGCCTCTGAGACTG
>AQTU01000050.1:0-5973 GCA_000385835.1 Streptococcus mitis 13/39
TCTCAGGCTTTTTATCTTGAGAAAGTCAGACTTTTTTCTTGACTATTTCTGACCAAGTGATACAATAGAACTATGAATTAGCACTCAAGTGTAAAGAGTGCTAATAATATCTATCTCATTATGGAGGAAATCAGATGTTGAAACCATTAGGGGACCGTGTGGTCTTAAAAGTAGAAGAAAAAGAACAAACTGTTGGAGGTTTTGTCCTCGCAGGTTCAGTCCAAGAAAAAACCAAAACAGCTCAAGTTGTGGCTACTGGACAAGGTGTTCGTACCTTGAACGGTGACTTAGTTGCTCCAAGTGTTAAAGCTGGAGATCGTGTCTTAGTTGAAGCTCACGCAGGTCTTGATGTCAAAGATGGCGATGAAAAGTACATTATCGTTGGCGAAGCTAACATCTTGGCTATCATTGAAGAATAGAAGGAGAAAGTAAGTATGTCAAAAGAAATTAAATTTTCATCAGATGCCCGTTCAGCTATGGTTCGTGGTGTCGATATCCTTGCAGATACTGTTAAAGTAACCTTGGGACCAAAAGGTCGTAACGTTGTGTTGGAAAAATCATTTGGTTCACCACTCATCACAAATGACGGTGTAACTATTGCCAAAGAAATCGAATTGGAAGACCATTTTGAAAATATGGGTGCCAAATTGGTATCAGAAGTAGCTTCAAAAACCAACGATATCGCAGGTGACGGAACGACAACTGCAACAGTCTTGACCCAAGCAATTGTCCGCGAAGGAATCAAAAACGTCACAGCAGGTGCCAATCCAATCGGTATTCGTCGAGGGATTGAAACAGCAGTTACTGCAGCAGTTGAAGCTTTGAAAAACAACGCTATCCCTGTTGCCAACAAAGAAGCTATCGCTCAGGTTGCTGCCGTCTCTTCTCGTTCCGAAAAAGTAGGTGAATACATCTCTGAAGCCATGGAAAAAGTTGGTAAAGACGGAGTCATTACCATCGAAGAGTCACGTGGTATGGAAACAGAGCTTGAAGTCGTAGAAGGAATGCAGTTCGACCGTGGTTATCTTTCACAGTACATGGTGACAGATAGCGAAAAAATGGTGGCTGACCTTGAAAATCCATATATTTTGATTACTGATAAGAAGATTTCAAATATCCAAGAAATCTTGCCACTCCTAGAAAGTATTCTCCAAAGCAATCGTCCACTCTTGATTATTGCGGATGATGTTGATGGCGAAGCTCTTCCAACTCTTGTTTTGAACAAGATTCGTGGAACCTTCAACGTAGTAGCCGTTAAGGCACCTGGTTTTGGTGACCGTCGCAAAGCTATGCTCGAAGATATCGCCATCTTAACAGGCGGAACAGTTATCACAGAAGACCTAGGTCTTGAGTTGAAAGATGCGACAATTGAAGCTCTTGGTCAAGCAGCGAGAGTAACTGTGGACAAAGATAGCACGGTTATCGTAGAAGGTGCTGGAAATCCTGAAGCGATTTCTCACCGTGTTGCAGTTATCAAGTCTCAAATCGAAACCACAACTTCTGAATTTGACCGTGAAAAATTGCAAGAGCGATTGGCGAAATTGTCAGGTGGTGTAGCGGTTATTAAGGTCGGAGCCGCAACTGAAACTGAGTTGAAAGAAATGAAACTCCGCATTGAAGACGCCCTCAACGCTACTCGTGCAGCCGTGGAAGAAGGAATTGTTGCTGGTGGTGGAACAGCCCTTGTAAATGTTATCCCAGCTGTGGCTGATTTGAAATTGACAGGAGACGAAGCAACGGGTCGCAATATTGTTCTCCGTGCTTTGGAAGAACCTGTTCGTCAGATTGCCCACAATGCAGGATTTGAAGGATCTATCGTTATCGATCGTTTGAAAAATGCAGAGCTTGGTACAGGTTTCAACGCAGCAACTGGTGACTGGGTCAACATGATTGATCAAGGTATCATTGACCCAGTTAAAGTGAGTCGTTCAGCTCTACAAAATGCAGCATCTGTAGCTAGTTTGATTTTGACTACGGAAGCAGTCGTAGCCAATAAACCAGAACCAGTGGCCCCAGCTCCAGCAATGGATCCAAGTATGATGGGTGGCATGATGTAAGCTTTCTATAGAAAACAACTTATAAAAAACACAAAAGGAGGGAATGTCTATTCCTCCTTTTTATGATATTCACTTCTAAATTGATTTGAGCTCTCCTAACTTATATGATAAAATAAGACTAGAAAAAGGAGAAGAACATGATCGATGTAGAAGAAATTCTGAGCAAGATGAACCCCAATCAGAAGATTAATTATGACCGTGTCATGCAGAAGATGGTACAAGTATGGGAGAAAAATGAGCAACGGCCAACCATTCTCATGCATGTTTGCTGTGCCCCTTGTAGTACCTATACACTAGAATATTTGACCAAGTATGCAGATGTGACTATCTATTTTGCTAATTCCAATATCCATCCCAAGGCAGAATACCATAAGCGGGCTTACGTCACCAAGAAATTTGTCAGTGATTTCAATGAGAGGACAGGAAATACGGTCCAGTATCTAGAAGCTCCCTACGAACCAAATGAATATCGTAAGTTAGTCAGAGGACTGGAAGAAGAGCCTGAAGGTGGCGACCGTTGCAAGGTTTGCTTTGACTACCGCCTGGATAAGACAGCACAAGTGGCTATGGACTTGGGATTTGACTACTTTGGCTCAGCCTTGACCATCAGTCCTCATAAGAATTCCCAAACCATTAACAGCATAGGAATCGATGTGCAAAAGATTTATACCACTCACTATCTTCCCAGTGATTTCAAGAAAAATCAAGGCTACAAACGTTCAGTAGAGATGTGTGAGGAGTATGATATCTATCGTCAATGTTATTGTGGATGCGTCTATGCAGCCCAGGCTCAGAATATTGATTTGGTTCAGGTTAAGAAAGATGCCACAGCTTTCTTGCTGGATAAGGATGTTGAAAAAGACTATTCCCATATCAAATTTACAGTTACAAAATTAGATATATAAGGATAAGCCCAGCTGTAAAGCTGGGTTTTTAAAATAAAAAAACCGGGGTCTTAACCCCAGTTTGACAACTTTACCGATTCTTTAGTTCTACATAGCGCTTGTACCAAATGTTTACATAGGCTTCCGAGAAAGGACCTCGTCCATTGTTAATCCAATCAACAAGAATTTTGACATGTTCTTTTAAAATATAGTCCAAGTCATCAGAATAATTCATTTTGCGTTTGTGACGCTCATACTCCTCAACGTCCAAGAGACGTTTCTCTCCATCTGTAAAAATTTTAACATCCAAATCGTAATCAATATACTTCAGTGCTTCTTCATCCAGATAGTAGGGGCTAGCCATATTGCAATAGTAGGAAATTCCATTATCGCGAATCATGGCAATGATATTAAACCAATATTTCTTGTGAAAGTAAACAATAGCCGGTTCTCGAGTGACCCAACGACGACCATCACTTTCGGTAACCAGTGTATGATCGTTGACACCAATAATGGCGTTTTCTGTTGTTTTTAGTACCATGGTGTCCCGCCAAGTTCGGTGGAGACTCCCATCATGCTTATAACTTTGAATTGTAATAAAGTCGCCTTCTTTTGGAAGCTTCATAACTAACCAACTTTCTACAATTTATAAGTTTATCGTTTATTATTGTACCATAAAATTACCTAAAATCTGTGAATTTTACATGAAAATATTAAAGATATTCTCTGAGAGCGCTTGCTATATCCGAAAAATCGTAGCCTTTTCGTGCTAAAACTTGGGTTAAACGCTGTTTAAGTTCGTATCCTTCATATTTTCGTGCATACTTGGCATATTGCTTATCAAGTTCCTTGAAGATGAGTTCCTGAGTCGTTTCTTGGTCAACTTGACTATCCAACTCGTCAAAGGCACTTTTAGCATCAGAGTAAGAAAATCCCTTGTTAGTCAAGTTCTGGATAATCTTATCTTGCAAGGCACGAGCTGGAAGTTTTCCTTCATATTTTTTCAATAGTTTATTAGCAACACGTTGAGCAACTTCAGAAAAATCAAATTCTTTCAAGTTCTCTTCTATAGTAGATTTTGAAATCCCTTTTTGTGCTAATTTCTGAGTCAGTACATAAGGCCCCTTGTCTCCTGAAAGTTGATTGGCATTGATGATAGCATAAGCGTACTGAGCATCATTAATCCACTTATCTTTTTTAAGATTAATAATGACTTGAGAAAGGATGTTTTCATCAATATCGTATTTTTTCAGATATTCTCTGACTTCTTTTTCAGTGCGTGCTTTAAAGGATAGGTGGTAGAGAGCTAGATTCTTACCGTAAGAAAATTGGGTAAAATCATGAATCTCTTTCAATTCTTCTTCGCTTATCACCTTATCTCTTGATAACATAAAACGAACAATAGTATCTTCAGTAATGTAGCATTTGTCTCCATTATCAAGCTCCATCAGATAGAGTCTTTTTTTCTTTTCAAGTTTTGTGATTTTCATAGTTCTATTATAACTCAAAATGTGATAAGATAGGGGTATGAATCTGAAAGTGAAACAAAAAATACCATTAAAAATCAAGCGCATGGGAATTAATGGTGAGGGAATCGGCTTTTATCAAAAAACCTTAGTCTTTGTGCCTGGTGCACTCAAAGGAGAAGATATCTATTGTCAGATTACTTCTATTAAACGTAACTTTGTTGAGGCAAAATTACTGAAGGTTAACAAGAAGTCTAAATTCCGTGTTGTGCCAGCATGTACTATTTACAATGAGTGCGGAGGCTGCCAAATCATGCACCTGCATTATGATAAGCAGCTAGAGTTCAAGACGGACTTACTTCATCAAGCGCTGAAAAAATTTGCTCCTGCAGGATATGAAAACTATGAAATCCGTCCAACTATTGGAATGAAGGAACCAAAATATTACCGAGCTAAGTTACAATTTCAGACTCGAAAATTTAAGAATCAGGTTAAGGCGGGCTTATATGCACAAAACTCTCACTATTTAGTAGAGTTGAAAGACTGCCTGGTACAGGACAAGGAAACCCAAGTGATTGCTAATCGTCTAGCAGAATTACTTACTTATCACCAGATTCCAATCACGGATGAGAGAAAAGTTCTAGGTGTTAGAACGATAATGGTCAGACGAGCAAGAAAGACTGGACAGGTTCAGATTATTATTGTTACAAATCGTCAGCTTAATTTAACCCAACTAGTAAAAGATTTAATTAAAGTTTTTCCAGAGATTGTGACAGTAGCTGTGAATACAAATACAGCTAAAACCAGTGAGATTTATGGTGAAAAGACAGAGATTATCTGGGGAGAAGAGAGTATTCAAGAAGGTGTTCTCGATTATGAATTTTCACTATCCCCTCGAGCATTCTATCAACTAAATCCTGAACAAACAGAAGTTCTTTATAACGAGGCAGTAAAAGCGCTGGATGTTAGTAAAGAAGACCATTTGATTGACGCTTATTGTGGAGTTGGAACAATTGGTTTTGCCTTCGCAAAGAAAGTTAAAACACTCAGAGGTATGGATATTATTCCAGAAGCCATTGAAGATGCTAAGCGAAATGCTAAAAGAATGGGATTTGACAATACTCATTATGAAGCTGGAACGGCAGAAGAGATTGTTCCTCGCTGGTATAAGGAAGGCTACCGAGCAGATGCTCTGATTGTGGACCCACCACGTACAGGTCTGGATGATAAGTTATTAGATACTATTCTTACTTATGTACCAGAAAAAATGGTCTATATTTCTTGTAATGTTTCGACCTTGGCTCGTGATTTGGTAAGGTTAGTAGAAGTCTACGATATCCATTATATTCAGTCGGTCGATATGTTCCCACACACCGCTCGAACTGAAGCAGTGGTAAAATTAATTAAAAAAGATAAAAAAAGTAGTTGACAAAGTTTGAAAAGTCTGTATAATAGTAAGAGTTGAAAACAACTTAGGTCCGTTGGTCAAGGGGTTAAGACACCGCCTTTTCACGGCGGTAACACGGGTTCGAATCCCGTACGGACTATGGTGTATTGTGGTTAGAA
>AQTU01000051.1:0-5925 GCA_000385835.1 Streptococcus mitis 13/39
TAATTTCTCATTTTGCAGGAGTAGCTAAATCTGCAAACGAGATCCCTCGTTTTTGCATTATAATAGAAAGTTTTTCTTGATCCACATCAGACATAGAAAGAAAACCTTCTTCAAGATTTTTAAGATTTATATCTTTAACTACTTCATATTGATGATAATCTTGATATCCCTCTGGATAAGGTAACCCGCGTTTATTAAAAGCTATAATTTTTCCATCTTCAACGTTAATTTACTGTTTACCATATCAAATCCATATTAACTCTCACTACTTGCTAGAATTTTTGACCCTTCTGGTAATAATTCTTCTAGCTCTTGACGAGTAAAATGCCTTTGTGCTGCGGCATTATTTCTTAAAACCTCAATGTGTTTTCGCCAAAAAAGCTTATTTGCTTCCTCTTGTGACATATTAGGTGGCCAAGCATCATTTTTTAGCCTAAAATGTAACTCTACTAAATTCTTTTCTCCACTCTCAATCAACTGAAACAACTCTAGTGGCAATTCATACACCACTCGTTGTTCCGCAATACCTCCTTCATCCACGACAAGATAATATTGTTCGCCGTGTTTCCAGATATGCTGACCATACCCTGCGACTTCCTCAAACTTGATAACGTCTTCCCATGTAATATTGGTAATCCCCATCTTAGTATCCTCCTAATGATCTAGAGGTTATCAAAAGCGAAATGGTTAATCTTTATCTAGCGGTGACACGTAGTTATCTGGGAGTTTACCCTTCCAATCAATCCATTTTTGTTCTGCTAGAGGGATTAATTTTTCGAGTTCTTCTTGAGTAAAGTATTCTCTACTTTTAGGATTAGCTATAAGAGGGGTAAGTCCTTCCTCAATCCATTTTTTTTCACTAGCCTTTCTTTCTTCTTCGGTTGAAGGCCATTCATCATTTTGTAGCTTATAATGAATATCAACCATAGTTTTTGTCCCACTATCAAGCAACTGAAACAGCTCTAGAGGCAACTCATACACCACTCGTTGTTCCGCAATACCTCCTTCATCTGCGACAAGATAATACTGGCCATTATGCCTCCAAATCTGTTGACCGTAGCCTTTTATTTCCTCAAACTTGATAACTTCTTCCCATGTTAATTTACTGCGTTCCATGTGACATCTCCTTCCTTTATACTGATACCGTCCATGACACCCTCCGGCATGTCTCCTGGATAGGTTCTTCCCCCTGGTCGCCACCAACCATTCGCACCGTCTTCCCTACCACTTGGGATTGAGATCCCTTTTTCAGAGACAACTTCCGGTGCTACATCCAAGCGATAAAGTGGATTGTCACCTAAGTACCCTTCGTCAAAGCCCAGTAAGGTTTCATAGAGGCGATTATCACCTTTGGCGACATCTTGAATAACATCCGCATGGTCTTTACTCAACCAAAAACTTGTGCCATCTTTACCTCCAATAATTCCTTCTTGATAATTAGGATCTGGCTTAAATTTTTGAAATCTAGTAGCACCATTCTCAAATTGTTGTCTATGAGCCTCAATATAGTCTGGACTATAAGTATTTTCCACACTAGGACGATCATTTTTTGGAGTTCCCAGTATTCTATCTGGTGAGTAATCTGGCTGATACTCAACCTTAGGTGCCTTTTCCGAGATTTCCAACACTCTCACGCGGTCTTCTGGACTAAGGCCGGCCTCCGCATACTTGTTCCACTGGCTATAACGTTGAGCGTCCCCTGCCGACATACCGTCAATGAAAGTTCTCGCCTTTGCTCCACTCTCCACCACATCATCCACATGTTTACTAGAGAAGTGCATCACATCACGCAGAGTCTTGCTCTCAACGCTGAAGGTAGGCATTGAGCCTATACCTCCCGCAAAGGCAACTGCCTCTTTACGAATGCCGACTGGGATTCGGGTATCTAATAGTTTCTCCCCAAATTTTCCAATGACATTATTGCTCTTCGCTAGGATATTGTCAACCTTTGAACCCCATTTTTCAACATTTGCGAGAATTCTTGCTTTGGTACTATTCTTGGCTAACTGAATCATCTCAGATGCCTTAGCTCCGAGTTTCGTGCCCTTAGCCATCTTCCCTACAGCTGCTGGGCCGACAAAAAGACTGGCAATCTCAAAGGTCAAGCCTCCTGCATCATAGGCATCCATATGGGTAACTTTATCCCAGAGGGCTTTCCCGGTCTCCTGAGCACGATAAGCCGCCTTATCCGCATAGCTGGCATTGGGATCCTGGCCACGCTGAGCCGCTCCTAGATCCGTCAGAGCAGTGTAAGTTCCTACTCCTAACTCCGCAAGGCTAGATAGGTTATCTGCCGTTCCTTGCAAGTCTCGCTTTATCCACTCTGGAGTTTGACCTCCTGTTAGGTGATTGACGCCATCAATACTGGCAATACCAATGATCTGAGTCAAATCCACAGCTCCGATGCAGTCTCTGAAACCATACTTCCAGCTGCACCAATAAAACCTTCCGCAAACAGGAGGGAATCTTTCAAGTCCTGTGGAATAGGCAGATTTCGTGTTCCCTCAACGACATCTTCCCACCAGGAGCCAATCTCATTCGAGCAATCCTTTTTAATTCATCAATTTTATCGACAAATAACATACGAAAATCAGAACTATACAGAGTTCCTCCGATAAAGTTTCTATCACATCCCAATATTTCCAACAAGCTCCGAAATAATATAAATATGCTCTTTTATTTTTACCTTATCTATATTTTCCACAGTCTTCTGTCCACCTAAACCAAGCAATGGTACAAATCCAAAGCAATAATCATAATCTAAGTCTCCGTATTGTTTCAATGCACTTTTATATAAATCAATTTCAAAATAATCCTTCTGAAAATCTTCATCCTTCAAGAATTTCAAGAAAAATAGAAAGTTTTCCAAAATGATTTCAAATACTCCATCTTTGTACTTTACAAGCCTTAAATATCTATTTTCTTCAAATGTTATAATATCACCGAATGCTGTCACAAATATTGGAACTGCTAAGTCCCCACGGAAGTATGTTGAATCCAACAAATCTCTATATTCCTCAGGATTAATAATTTTTAAATATCCTCCTAAAAAAGTTCCTATACCTTGATTTTGCCAAATTTGAATTAATTCATCTGGTACCATAGTACGGTATTTTTCAACTACATCCTGAGGCATCGCCATAACTTTTATAAAATCATCTAACATAATATCACCTCTGTATATATTCCAATTTAATATTGATCCTTGTTTTATCCAAATCATCTTTTAAAAGATGTTCAGTTGCTTTACGTATTTGCTGATCCATTTCGCTTATTCTTGAACGCCATTGAGATCCTAGAGAAGAATTAATACGAGTATCTCCCATACCTGTAATTTTAGTAGCATAACCGTCGGATATCATATCTGGAGCATGCAAAGCAGCTAACGTCCGTTTTTGATGTATTCTTTCCTATTTTTAAAATACTCTTTTACAGTTAATTTGTTTGAACCTTCTTCTTGTCCTTTCAATTGACGAATAAACTCGGCTTCATCATGTTTCGAATTAAGTTTAAATACTACGTTAATCTCCTCAATTCTTTGAATCTCTTTAGTTGATTGTAATAAATCTTCTCCCCTGTTTGCTACTTCTCCAGAACCACCTACTCCTCGCACTACATCATCCGTATGTTTACTAAAGAACTGTCTAACCTCACGCAGAGTCTTACTCTCAACCCTGAAGGTAGGCACTGAGCCCATACCACCCACAAAGGCAAGTGCCTCTTTACGAATGCCAACTGGGATTCAGGTGTCTAATATTTTCTCGCCAAATTTCCCAATAACATTATTGCTCTTCGCTAAAACATTGTCAAACTTTGAACCCCATTTTTCTAGAGTTAACTACTAGTGCTAGTTCAATGCTGTTTTTAAAACAGATTCCAATAAGTCGTCTAGAGTACTATACTTGTTAACTAGATCTCCTGAAGGTAAATCTAACTCCTTATATACTCTATCAAAAGTATCATAGACATACCAACTCATACCACTCTCACCTAAAAAGAAATAGCTGTTGTTACTAGATTCCTCATGCCAAATAATATTCATTTCAAATATATCATAGACATCTTCATCTATAATATCTGGGTTTGTTTTTTGAGAAATACCATACAAAATGAAACCATTAAAATCAATTCCATTTACTTGAGAAAGAAATCTTTTATAATCTTCCATCACTTCATCATTCGGCCAAACGTTATGTTTCTTTATAAGAGCTGAAAAAACAGTATTTGGAACTCCACTATTAACAGAATCTCCATACTTTTCTTCAATTTCTGAAATTTTTGAAATAAAATTCATCCACATTTTTTATATCTCCTCTATTCTAATTTGGATAAATATTAGCTGTAAAGAATGGCCAATCAACTAATTTGGAGTCTCCAACTTCCATACCTTTAACTATATGCCGTTACCACTTTATGATAAGGATCATTCTTTATTAAGACAAGATTCTCAAAACTATTTGTTCCACTATCATCTAATGGTAACTGATAATGAACTTGGTAACCTTTAGTAACTAAACCATCTGCTAATTTTTGTATATCGGACTCACTGAATCCCAACTCTCGTAATTTATCAGTATCTTTGAAAATATCCTTTAAAAAATCTTTTCGAACAGTTAAGTCAAATTCTCTTATTAATTTTCGATATTCTTCTCTAGCTCTTTTAGCATACTCGATTTCTTTCAAGGAAATATTGGGTATCTCAACATTTTCTCCACGTAGAGTTCAAGAAAATCCTCCTCTGGAGCTCGAAAGTTTTGAATAAACATCCCGAGCTTTATCCTTAAAATACTGAATGACCTCACCGACTGTTGGCTGATGACCTACTATACCTACACCAGCTAAAACTTCGCTTCCTATTGAGAAAGGAAGCTCTTTCTTCAGTAGATTTTTGGTGAAACGCTTGATGACATCATCGCCATTCGCAAGAATACTGTCAACCTTTGAACCCCATTTTTCGACATTTGCGAGAATTCTTGCTTTGGTACTGTAATCATCTCAGCTGCCTTAGCTCCTAGTTTGGTCCCCTTAGCCATCTTCCCTACAGCTGCTGGGCCGACAAAAAGACTCGCACAAGCCTCCTGCATCATAGGCATCCATATGGGTGACCTTATCCCAGAGGGCTTTTCCGGTCTCTTGAGCACGATAAGCTGCCTTATCCGATAGCTAGCATTGGGATCCTGGCCACGCTAAGCCGCTCCTGGATCCGTCAGAGCAGTGTAAGTAATAGATTGAACAATTACTTATCCCATAATGGAGATGAATAGGGATGAGAAAATCCTAATAAATTAGCCAAATTCTCTGCTTCTACTGTATCTTTAAGTATTTCTATAAACTTCTTAACTGCATCATCAAAATTATTAAATATCCAAGTTTCCCCCACGACATAAGAACGTTCATCTCTACTATTTACTTGGAATACACCATTCTTATAAAATAGATGTGTTGCCCAAGGTAATCTCTTTGATTCATCAAAGAGCACGTAACGTAGAGTCTGAAAATTATTTAATTTGATTCTCGATTCAATCTCTAACACATATTGTTTTTCTAGTTCTGCTCGCATTATTAAACCTCCTTTAACAAGTTCAAGGCTTTGTAATATTCAAGATTCGAGCCTAATTGTATCTGTGTTCCTCCACCTGCTCCGAAAACCATAGCTATCTCTCCCTTTCGCATATTTGAAAGAACATCTATAGGATTACCATATTTAGAAAGACTCTTAGTTAAATATTTCCGTAACTCAGGTGAAGCATTATTGAAAACCACTTCTATATTACTTCTTGTCAAATCATGTACCACCTCATATTTAAGATACTCTTGATATTCTCAATACGCATAAAGGAAGTCGATACTTGTTGCTGGGAGAACTCGATAAAATTCAAATCAAATTTCACTGCCTTGCTTTTCTAAATTTATCATTATGGTTTA
>AQTU01000052.1:0-5408 GCA_000385835.1 Streptococcus mitis 13/39
TCATTCCTTCTGTGAAACCAGAACCTGCGAAACCATCAAAACCAGCTCCAGCTAAACCAGCTAAGGAATTGCCTAATACTGGTACAGAAGATCACTCTAGCCTAGCAGCTCTTGGACTTCTTGGCGTATTGAGCGGATTTGGTCTTGTGGCACGCAAGAAGAAAGAAGACTAATGTTTTAATCATTAAAGATTAGACAAAGGAATTCAATTTCATAAATGAAAACCCAACTAATCAAACGATTAGTTGGGTTTTTTATGTGGATTATCTATTTTTCCAGGCTTGGTAACGGGTATCAATCAATAATTGAGTGAGGCGTCCCATGGTTTCCCTTTCTTCTGGAGTGAGGGATTGTGCTTGGACGAAGAGATGACGAATGTGTTCGATAGCCTTTAAGGAAGACAGGTCATTGATAGAAGTAATACCAGAATCAAGAATGGTGCCAAAGAAGAGGTCGAAGTAGAGCTGGAGTTCTTCGTCAGGGACTGTGGCAACCCACTCCTTGAAGGTTGTGTCGACTTGTTGGCTATCACTGTTGGTCTTATCCAGTTGAACGAAGTGTTTGTCCTCAATCTGCCAACTAAAGGTATCGTGCTGGGCGATACCACCCAAGGCAGTACTGTGCACGATGATTTGGTGGTTAGGGATTTCCATCATCATACCGATAATAGACCCTTGTGGGATGAAGACCTCGGTTCTATCCATTATCTTTTGATAGCCCTCGGTTTGTGTCAGTTCTTTGTGGAGACCAGGCGCATCAAAGGTATAAACTGCTGTGATCTGATCTTGCAAGCCTTGATCAATTTGACTAGCAGCATAGATGGCTAAATTTCCTCCCTTGGAATGCCCAGCCAGAATGACCTTTTGCTTAGGATGGTGGGCAAAAAAGTTCTTTAAATAGCGGAGGGCATGCTTTTGAGCAGGAATTTCCTTCATATAGGTCAGGTGGAAATCTTCCTTCCAGCCAATGATACTGTCATCAGTCCCACGAAAGACAATCAGATAGGTATCGAGAGTGAGGCGGTAGGTCATAGCCGCAAATTGTTTTTGTAGTTCAGGGTCTATGTCGTTGATAAAATGGGAGAGTTTGCAATTTTTGAAGCGCTTGTGTTGAGCTAGCTCATCCAATAGCTGGAGGCGGTTTTTACTGGTCAACATGTTAGACTCTCTTGGAATGAGAGGTGCCAAGTCTAAAAGTCGCAGAGGAGCTGTGGAGACCAGATTATCAAAGGAGAGGTAGGTGATTTCTGTTAAGGCTAGAATGTCTAGCTCATTCAAAGGAAGGTCGTAAAAGGAATCGTGTGCGACATCTTTCAGATAATCAAAAATATTGACCATTAGAGCTCCTTTCTTTTTTATTTATCTTATCAAATTTCCCTCAAATTAGCTAGTAGGGTTGCCTCATTTTGTTGGCTAAAAACAAGCTCTTTCAAATTCAGTTTCAGACCTTCTAACATGGAAAAATCTGTTATAATAATAGAAAAGGAGGAGCGCATGCACAAGATTTTATTAGTAGAAGATGATCAGGTCATTCGTCAACAGGTCGGGAAAATGCTCTCTGAATGGGGATTTGAAGTGGTTCTGGTAGAAGACTTTATGGAAGTTTTGAGTCTTTTTGTCCAGTCGGAACCTCATCTGGTCCTCATGGATATTGGACTGCCCTTGTTTAATGGCTATCACTGGTGTCAGGAAATTCGCAAGATTTCCAAGGTACCTATCATGTTTCTGTCTTCGAGAGACCAGGCTATGGATATTGTCATGGCAATCAATATGGGGGCGGATGACTTTGTGACCAAGCCTTTTGATCAGCAGGTTCTTTTAGCCAAAGTTCAGGGCTTGTTGCGCCGTTCATATGAGTTTGGGCGTGACGAGAGTTTACTGGAATATGCTGGTGTTATCCTCAATACCAAATCAATGGATTTACATTATCAAGGGCAAGTCTTGAATTTGACCAAGAATGAGTTTCAGATTTTACGCGTTTTGTTTGAACACGCAGGAAATATTGTAGCGCGTGATGACCTCATGCGAGAACTTTGGAACAGTGACTTTTTTATTGATGATAATACGCTCTCTGTTAATGTGGCTCGTTTGCGTAAAAAGTTGGAAGAGCAGGGCTTGGTAGGATTTATCGAGACCAAGAAAGGGATAGGGTACGGACTGAAGCATGCTTGATTGGAAACAATTTTTTCTAGCCTATCTGCGTTCCCGTAGTCGTCTGTTTGTCTATCTGCTTTCTTTGACGTTTCTGGTTTTGCTCTTTCAGTTTTTATTTGCAAGTTTGGGAATTTATTTTCTCTACTTTTTCCTGCTATGTTGTTTTGTAACCATCTTATTTTTCACTTGGGATATATTGGCGGAGATGCAGGTCTATCGCCAGGAAATTCTCTATGGAGAGAGGGAAGCCGAATCTCCTTTGGAAATAGTTTTAGCAGAAAAATTAGAAGCGCGTGAGATGGAACTTTATCAGCAGAGGTCAGATTCAGAAAGAAAATTGACGGATTTGCTGGATTACTATACCTTGTGGGTTCATCAGATTAAGACCCCCATTGCAGCTAGTCAACTCTTAGTTGCAGAAGTAGCCGACCGCCAACTGAAGCAGCAATTAGAACAGGAAATTTTCAAAATCGACTCCTATACTAATCTAGTCTTACAGTACCTGCGTTTAGAAAGTTTTCATGATGATTTGGTCTTAAAGCAGGTTCAAATTGAGGACTTGGTCAAAGAAATAATTCGTAAATATGCTCTTTTCTTTATTCAAAAAGGCTTAAATGTCAATCTACATGACCTTGATAAAGAAATCGTGACGGATAAAAAGTGGCTGCTAGTGGTCATTGAGCAAATTATCTCAAATAGTCTCAAGTACACCAAGGAAGGTGGTCTGGAGATTTATATGGACGGTCAAGAGCTCTGTATCAAGGATACAGGAATCGGGATAAAAAACAGTGATGTCCTCCGAGTCTTTGAACGTGGCTTTTCAGGATATAATGGACGCCTAACTCAGCAGTCATCTGGCCTTGGCCTTTACCTATCTAAGAAAATTTCTGAAGAACTGGGTCACCAGATTCGCATCGAGTCTGAGGTTGGAAAAGGAACGATAGTAAGAATTAAGTTTTCCGATATGAATCTGATAATTGAGTGAGCATGATAGATAAGAGCCCAGGGTAAGACAACTGGGCTTTTTTATCTTTAACTGTATATCCGAGTAAATGATTTGCTTGGACGTTTTCGGTTGAAAAAATCAAAATGGAGCAATGGGTTGTCAAACAAACTCATCACGCTTATTTATTAAACTGCATCTTCTTTTATAAGAGATGCAGTCTTTTGTTCTTTGGATAAGGAAACAAAACTTTCTTTCTCTATCTGTTAAATTGATAGATTTCGTCAGAGAAAGACTGTAAAATTTTTGATATAATATGAAGGATGGACTGACGGATACTTAAAGGAAAATTTTCAAAAGAATAACAGGTGAGAAGAAAAATATGTAAGATTGGACAAAAGTCTCTTTACCATCATCCATGCAGAAACAAGATTATATGAAATAAAAGGAGTAACCAATGACCGGAAACTATTCAACACGTGAATATCGTGAGAAATTATATGATGATCTTCATGTTCGATTAAGAGATACAGTGATTTTGATGTGTGCGATTTTTATTGCCTCTATCGGCCTAAATATGAATTCAACAGCTGTCATTATTGGAGCCATGCTAATTTCCCCTCTTATGACACCGATTGTTGGACTGGGATTTGGTTTAGCTATTTTTGATACGCGTTTAATCAAGCAATCTCTAGAGGTTTTATTTACCCAAGTATTGGTTAGCTTGCTTGTCTCGGCTCTGTATTTCTGGATTTCTCCCTTATCTTATGAAAGTAGCGAATTGATTGCACGAACCTCTCCAACCATTTGGGATGTGCTCATTGCTATTGCTGGTGGGATAGCAGGTTTCATTGGTTCAAGGAAAAAAGAAGCAAACAATATCGTGCCAGGAGTAGCCATTGCAACAGCTCTGATGCCACCTATCTGTACTGCAGGTTACGGTTTAGCTAATGGAAATGTACGATTTTTATTTGGGGCTCTCTATCTCTTCTTGATCAACTGTGTCTTTATCATGCTAACCAACATTGTTGGAACAAGAATTATGATGAGAAAATCTCCCTTAAGTTCATTTAAAGAGCTAAACATTAAAATGAGAATTGGGTTGATATCCTTGATTGTATTATTGATTCTTCCGGCTAGTTATTCAGCAGTCACTCTGACGATAGATCAAGCGCGAAAAGAAGGAATCAAACAGTTTGTAGGAAAAGAGTTCGCCAATCATACGGTCATTAATCAAGTCTACAAGTCAAGGGACAATGAATTAGTCTTGACGGTTGTTGGAGATCCGATTTCAGAAGAGGAATTAGAAACGCTCCACCAAAAACAAGCCTCTTACGGTATTCAATCTGTTCAATTGAAAGTCAATCAAGTTCATAATTCGACAAAATTAGACAGTGATACGACCAAGGAATTTTATGAAACTATTAACAAGTATATCGATCAAAAACTCTCTGAGAAGGATTCAAAAAAAGATCTCGTAAAAGAAAATGAAGCAGATAAGGATTGAGGATATTGACCTTATCTAACTCATGAAAGCAAATCTTGTGTGGTGGTTTGACCAATCACTACTAGCTCAGATTAAATAAAATATAAAAAAGCAACAGCTGAAATAGTTGTTGCTTTTTAGGTAGCTAGGATTTTATCCCAGATTTTATCTCTTATTTCTCAACGCGTGATTTGTTGGCGATATCAGCTAGGATAGCTTGAACAAAGTCATCAACTGAGACAGTTTGTGTTTCTTTTTGTCCGTAACGACGAACATTGACTGTTCCGTCTTCCATTTCCTTGTCCCCAACGATCAATTGGTAAGGAATCTTGCTAGTTTGTGACGCACGGATCTTGAACTGCATTTTTTCATTGCGCTCATCTACATCTGCACGGACACCACGGTCACGGAGTTTCTTCGCCACTTCCCAAGCGTAGTCCACGTGTTTTTCGTTAGATACTGGGATGAGGGTTACTTGGTGTGGTGCAAGCCATGTTGGGAAGGCACCCTTGTAGTTCTCAATCAAGATAGCTGTGAAGCGTTCCATAGTTGAGATAACTCCACGGTGGATCATAACTGGACGGTGCTCTTCGCCATCAGCTCCGATGTATTTGAGGTCGAAGCGTTCTGGAAGCAAGAAGTCAAGTTGGATAGTAGAAAGAGTTTCTTCTTTTCCAAGAGCGGTCTTAACTTGAATATCCAATTTTGGTCCGTAGAAGGCTGCTTCACCTTCGGCTTCAAAGTAGTCCACGCCCATTTCATCAAGGGCTGCACGAAGCATGGTTTGGGCATTTTCCCACATCTCATCGTTATCAAAGTACTTATG
>AQTU01000053.1:0-5400 GCA_000385835.1 Streptococcus mitis 13/39
CAAGGAAGGCTGAGTTTCCGGTTCGACGATAGCACCGGATGGAGTCCCCTGATACTCAGGTTGCGGATCTACTTTCTCGGGTTCGACGACCGCTCCGGACTGAGTTCCTCTATATTCTGGTTTTTGGCTGTCTCAGGGGCTACAACAGCTCCAGATTGCTCACCTTTATATTCTGGTAATGAGGCTCGTCGAGTCTCAGGCTCACCTTTTCTTGCAGACTGGGGTATTTCACTCGGTACAACTGCCTTCTTAGTCCCTTTTTCTACTATACGTGGTAAGGCTTCTTCTACCTTAGTCGAGAGAACTTCTCGGGAAATTTCTTGATTTTCAACAGTGAAGATACGAATAAGTTCAATCTTCTTCCCAGCACGACCTTCTTGTTTGACACGAATGGTTCCCTCTGCTAGTTCGGGATTTTCCTGAACCACTTCTAAAACATCTAGTTTTGTTACAATCTCTTGGTCTTTGTATAGGAGCTCTGGTTTATTCACGCGACCAGCCAAGACTTCGTCCTGAGGATCCACACTAGCAATACCAGACGGCTTTTGATTGGGTGAATCTTGAGAAGGGATTGACTTGTCAGCAGGGCTTGTTGGAGACGGATTTTTCTGCTCATCTCCTACCTTTTGCCTACCTTCATTGGTCTGGACATGAGGGTGAACCGTATCCTCTAGTTTCTGAGCCCTAGTAGCAGTTTCTTGCTGATTAATCTCTTTGTCTTGCTTAATATAGCCTAAATAGGTATAACCTGACAGAACTCTTGGCAGAGGCAGACTATCTCCTTGGGATAATTGATATTCTTGATTGTATTGTAGCAAAAGCTGATTTTCAATAGCCTGAACCGAAGAAATCAAACCGCTCCCCATGCCTGTTATCAAAACAACCTTCAACAGTGCTTTCTTCTTGCCTTTCTTTCTCGAAACAGCAAAAATAAGGAGTCCAATCGAAGCGAGGGCTCCACCCGAAAGGACGGTAACCAGATTACTATGCTCACCGGTATGAGGCAACTGACCTAGTTGGGCTTTCTCATCCATACGGTAGACTAGATAATAGGTACTCTCACTATCTTCAGCAATATTAGGAAAATCCTTTACAATCAAGTCCTTCTCATGACTACTCAGTTCTGTATCCGTCACGTATTTGTAGTGAACAGATACATTTTCTTGAGCAAATACGGTCCCACTGTTAGCAATAGACACAAAAAATAAGCTAGAAATTGAAGCAGACACAAGACCAATCGCTAACTTTCGTAAGGAAAAACGATGCTGCTTCTCTCCAAAAAACTTTTTCATTCTATATCCTCTCTATTATTTTATCCATTTCAAAATAGAAGAAGCATTTTGCTTCCTCACTATGATAAACTTACAAGAAACAAAAATACTTCTATATATATTTTGATATATTTAATCTACAACCATCATTATACTATAAAAAGAGTTCCTTGTCTCAAATAAATGCTTTAGATTTTACGAATGAAATAGCTTATTTATCCTGTAAGATTTTCCGTCAATTGGTAACAAAAAATAAGGCTAACCGTCTTCATACTGTAATAAGTATTTCTAACAAAGATTCAATTCGTCCCACCTCAATTCGAAAGATATGATTCTTCAATTTCAAATTTTTTCAAAATTTCAAAGTATAGGAATTGCCAATAATTGTCATAATTTCTCCTATCTAGTCCACGAATGGGACTAATCCAACAGAACTACCTACGATAAACAATACAGACAGTGCAGGAGTCACAAGCTCATCGCCCTTGAAATACACAATAGCCACAATTCTTAAAACTAAAATAGTAACTTTCATCAATCATGAAATCATTGAAAAATCGTCAACGCTCTTCAATTACCCTATTCTAACTCCAAATCAGAAGCGACCAATAATCTCATCAAACTTATCAAGCGAAATTCCTTTGGTTTTCGAAACTTTGAAAACTTCAAAAAACGATTTTATCGCTCTGAACGTCAAAAAAGAAAGGACGAAATTTGTCCTTTCTCTATCTTAGCTTTTCTTTAATCCACTACTACTGACAAAGAACCAATTTTAGAGTTTCTCCATTTACTCTAGTTGACAAAAACTCTATTTATAGTTCAACTTTAAATTTTTTGAGGCTTCCTAAAAATAATGAAGCACCAACAATAATGACGATTCCCCCTATCCATCCTAAGAATGGAACCAATGCAAGTGCAGAGCCAACAATTAATAAGACTGAGGGTGCAATAGAAATTCTATTATCATCTTTATAGTATATTAGTGAGAGAATACCTAGAATTAAAATTCCAATTTTTACTAAACTAAAAATAATAAAAATAATTCCTAAGATGACACCAACAACTTCTTCATCATCAAATATAGAGGCAATCATAATTATAATAATTGGCAAAATGGTTAGGATAGTTCCTGTAACTAAACCAATGATACCATCTAATTGAGCAAGTGTTTTCTTTTTCATCAATACTTCCTTTTCATTAAAAATTAATATTATACATTAATTTTGTTTAATATTTTCTTTTATATCAAACTAAAATACACACACAGAAAACATTTTCAATCTATCATTCGATTATTTCTCTTCAAATCCTTCTGCTACTGCGTCTGCAAAGTTTTCTTCTACGATGCTTGCACAGTGGTCACAGATGACTGCGTGGTAGCTGCGTTCTGCTGTTGTTGGGTCGATTCGACGGCAACGGTCACATACTTCACCTGCAGCGCGTTCAACAGTGAAGGCCACATCTTCGAAGCTAACAGCAGTTTCTGGAGCTGGTCCTTCTGCGATGGTCAATTCAGACACGATCAAAAGTTGAGCCACATTGCTGTTTACTGCTTCGAGTAGAGTTTTCACCACTTCGTTTGGATAAACTGTCAAGTGTGCTTCAAGTGATTTACCGATAACTTTGGCATTACGCGCTTCTTCCAAGGCTTTTTGAGCTTGTCCACGGAAATCCATGAAGGCAGCCCATGTATCCAAGATTTCTTCTTGGTTAGCAAAAGTTTCTGCTTCTGGCAATTCTGACAATTGAACGAAGTCTTCTGTTTCAAACTCAAGGTATGACCAGATTTCCTCTGCTGTATGAGGAAGGATTGGTGTCAAGAGTTTGGTGATTTTCACAAGAATGTCATAGAAAACAGTCTGCATTTGACGACGTTCCAGTGATTTTGCACCTTCGATATAAACAACATCTTTGGCAAAATCAAGGTAGAAGGCTGACAAGTCAACGTTGATAAAGTTCACCAAGGCCTTATAGATTGTCAAGAATTCAAAGTTTGCATAAGCATCACGAATGATCTTAACAAGCTGGTTAAAGCGAATCGTCATGTACTTATCAACTGAACGTAGTTCTTCATAAGCTACTGAATCTTGAGCTGGGTTAAAGTCAGAAGTATTGGCAATCAAGAAACGAAGAGTGTTACGGATCTTACGGTAAGTTTCAGAGACTTGGCTCAAGATATCCATAGAGATACGCACGTCGTTGCTTGAGTCAACACTTGTTACCCAGAGACGCAAGATTTCAGCACCGAATTGTTTTTCAACATCGCTTGGGGCAATGGTATTTCCAAGAGATTTAGACATCTTCTCACCTTTACCATCAAGGGCAAAACCTTGTGACAAGATTTGTTTGTAAGGTGCTACGCCATGATTGGCAACAGATGTGATAAGTGAAGAATTGAACCAACCACGGTATTGGTCAGAACCTTCTAGGTAAAGGTCTGCTGGGTAAGTCAACTCAGGACGGTTTACTACAACTCCATTCCATGATGAACCTGAGTCAAACCAAACGTCCATGATGTCTGTTTCTTTCTTGAACTCGCCATTTGGTGAGCCTGGGTGGCTAAATCCTTCTGGCAAGAGGTCCTTAGCATCACGTTCCCACCAAATGCTTGAACCATGTACTTCAAAGAGTTGAGCCACGTGTTCAATCGTTTCAGCAGTCATAATCACTGTACCGTCTTCAGCGTAGAAGATAGGAAGTGGAACACCCCAAGCACGTTGACGAGAGATAACCCAGTCGCCACGGTCACGAATCATATTGTAAAGACGGACTTTACCCCATTCTGAATGGAATTTCACTTTTTCAATTTCGTCCAAGATTTCTTGGCGGAATTTAGAAACTGAGGCAAACCATTGTGGTACTGCGCGCCAGATAATTGGTTTCTTAGTACGCCAATCAAATGGGTATGAGTGAGAGATTTCTTCTTGGGCAAGAAGGAGGTTACCAAGTTTCTCGATAACAGTTGGAACTACCTTTTCATAGAATTGACCTTCAAACTCAGGACCAGCATTCTTCATCATGATACCACGTTCGTCAACAGTCACTGCGACTTCAAGACCATTAGCAATACCGACATTGTAGTCATCCTCACCAAAACCAGGTGCTGTATGGACGATACCTGTACCAGAATCAGTCGTAACGTGGTCACCAAGGATAACCAATTCATCTACAGCTATATCCCATGGATGTTCTGTTACGATGTGGTTCAATTCTTGACCACGGTAAGTTGCCAACACTTGAACATCAGCCCAACCAAATTTCTCAGACAAGCTAGTCAACAA
Source organism: Streptococcus mitis 13/39 (assembly GCA_000385835.1). GTDB lineage: Bacteria > Bacillota > Bacilli > Lactobacillales > Streptococcaceae > Streptococcus > Streptococcus mitis_AI. Next base: position 4,553 of record AQTU01000053.1, read on the forward strand.
TTCTGCAGCAACGATAAACTTACGAGTTTCACCAGCAGGTTGAACCAAAACGTAATCAATATCTGCACCAACAGTTAAACCACGAGAAGCTGTGATGGTAAATGGAGTAGTTGTCCAGACAACGATGTAAGTATCTGTATCAAGAACACCTTTGCCATCTTTTACCTTATTGGCATAGTAAAGAGAAGTTGAAACCAAGTCATGGTATTCAATCTCTGCTTCAGCAAGGGCAGACTCAGATGACCAAGACCAGTAAACTGGCTTGGCACCACGGTAGATATAACCTTTGTTAGCCATCTCTCCAAATACACGGATTTGAGCTGCTTCATAGTCAGGAGTCAAAGTCACATATGGATTTTCCCAGTCACCAGAAACACCTAAACGTTTAAAGTCTTCACGTTGTTTATCTACTTGAGAAAGAGCGTATTCACGGCAAAGTTTCAAGTACTCAACCAAGTCCATTTCTTTACGTTTGACACCTTGTTTTGCCAAAACTTGCTCGATTGGCAGACCATGTGTATCCCAACCTGGAATATAAGGAGCATAAAATCCTGACATTGATTTTGAACGAACAATGATATCTTTTGAAATCTTGTTCATAGCGTGTCCAACGTGGATATTTCCGTTAGCGTATGGAGGGCCATCATGCAAGGTGAAATGAGGTTTTCCTTGGTTCAATTCTTGACGACGTTGGTAAAGTTTTGCATCTTCCCATTCCTTTTGCCAAACTGGCTCTTTGGTAGGAAGTCCTGCACGCATTGGGAAAGCTGTTTTCCCAAGGTTAAGGGTATCTTTGAGTTTCATGGTATCTCCTTTATAAATAATAACAAATTAAAAACCACGACTGC
>AQTU01000054.1:0-5326 GCA_000385835.1 Streptococcus mitis 13/39
CATAATATAAGCAAAAAGCTGCTTTGACAAGATTCTATCAATCTCTCACTAAAGCCGGAACTGATATTAGTAAAGAAGAACGACTAATTATTATTAACTCATTATTTAGTAAAGTTGAAACAGGGCTAGTAAAAACAGATACATCAAATGATAGTGATACAATTTTAGCTATTTTGTCAAAGAACATAAAATAAAAAGAGTCTTGGACAAAATTCTAACCTTAAATATAAAAAGCGAACAAAACGAGTTATCTGACATTCAGAATTCTATCTTGTTCGCTTTTTTGCCTAATTTATCGATTTTAAAAATTTATAATAAAGAATTCCTAAAATCAAAATCTTTTTGTCCCAGCCTCTTTTTATATCCCTATTGATAATTGAGGGGGCCAAAATATTATATCATACCAGATAACATCGCTTAATTCTTGGAATAGATAGACTTAGATACACAAATAACCTTACTAACAAATCTCTAAGCAAACCCTGAAATCAACGTTTTAAGACAAAGCAAAAAGCCCACTGTTGTAGGCTTTCTGTAAGATATTTCTTAAAATTAAAGCATTTTGTTATCTTCCTATTATTAGGTACAGAAAAACAGGCCTAAGCCTGCTCTGTTTTTTGCCCTGTTTCTACAAAAGTTTATTGCTTATAAATAAGTAGAGAAAATATAAAGGGTAACTAAAAGGGGAATTAAATCGATGAGTTCAGTAAGCAAGTAAATTGCACCTGTCATAGGTGCTTTTTATTATCTAATTTCATTATTGTAATTTTAAAACATGGATGTTATTTTTTAAAATGAAAAGAGAGAAATAAAATTTTCTCTCTAAATCTTAATTATTAATTTAGTATAAGTGCAACAATGATATTTTGGTTCGATATATAGTTTTATAAAATCATGCAGCCATTAATACTTCACTAAAACTTTCCGTTGTTTTTGGTAACTTAATAATATCTTTTGCAGTTTCCAGTAATGTTTTTTTGCTCTCATTTGCTTTTTTCTTAGAAAGATATGGAGAATAACCCAATGCTTCAGTCATTGCAATATTTTCTAAAAGCAATTCAGTAAGAAAAATTACTGATAATTTATAATTTATAAAGTAATACGCTAAATATCTAAATTTTTTTGATAAACTTTTTTCTTTATGAAACATTTTTAAATGTAATGTAAACAACGAAAACGGTATAGAGATAATTCCTATAAAATTAACTCCTAACTTATTTTTTTTCAAATATGAATAAGTCTCAACTATCAACGCAAGATACCATATCATTATAAAAAAAATTATAAATAAAACTTGAACTCCCATTTTTATTTCTTCCTTCCATTTTTTTTATAAGAAGTGCCTGCGATATAGTCACGATTTTTTAAAGCATAATGTTTTTTTCTTTCATTCATATCATTATGATATTCATCATTGGCTTCACGTACAATCTTCTTAGCGATTTCTCTAGCATTTACATCCTGTACTGTATCTTTCTGCCCTTTTATATATGATACCAGACAAATACCACAAAGCATAAAAATTCCAATTAGCCATTTTAATACAGCGAGAATTAAATCATTAGGTGTAAAAGAATAACTCCCAAAAATCAAACAGAATATAATCACTATTTCAACTTTGACAAATGGTTCCCCTATTTTCTTGCTTATTTTAGTAGGAGGTAATTCAATACAGGTGAGTAGATTGTTTGCCATAAAAAGAATAGATGAGCTAGTAAATGTAGCTACGTCCGTAGTTTTACAGAATGTAATAATACACGTAATTAAAGAAATATAGTTTAATAATTGTTTAATAAATCCAGGACTTAATGAAATTCCTTGATTTTCCATAAAAGCCCCCCTAGTAACTACTCTATCTTTTACTTTATACCACTCTTCAAATTTTGTCAAGTAAAATAAACATTTAATCCCGTATTTTTCTGGCATTTTTTTGCTACTACCTCACCAAAACCTTACCATTCTATGGTTCTTAAAATCAATCCCCGTTTACAATACCTGTTAAGTGTTCTATAGCTGCCTTCTTTGCCTGATATATCGAAGTTTTAGATTTACCTATTTCCTCAGCAACTCCCCAAATATCGAGATCATTCAAGTAAAAAAGTCTTAGGACAGAACGCTCAAGCGGATTGGCCAGCTTATCAATCAGCCTAGATATTTCCATTCTTTCCTCAGTAAGGCGCTCAATCCTCTGGAGCGTATCCTCTTTTAGCTTCAGAACACTTATAAGATTGTTCTCTGTCTTGTTCTCTCTGCTTGTCTGCACCCTGCTATGGCTTAGTGTTGGTTTTTTGATAATACCACCTTCCAGGGCTTCCAATTCCAAATATAAGCCTTTGATCTCCTTGTTTATCCACTTAACGCCCTCTAGCTTAGTTTTTACCTCGTCAGCACTCACTATTAGTACCTCCTTGCTCTATTAGTGTTGTGTCCAAAAATGAGCACTACTCAAACTCCCTACGGTCATGATAAAACAGTGTTCCCTCAAAAACTTCAAAACGCTTTTCAAATTGTTCATCAGTGAGGTATTCTGCCACCTCCTCACCAAAGTTATTCCCTGGTTTAAGGATTGCCCATAGATTACGCTTTCTATCAAAGTATGCTCTTACAAATTCATCAGTTCCCTTTGCCCTGAGTCTTGAGTGTATCTTTTTCAGGTCTGCTATGATTTTCTGCTTATTCATCTTCGATTAGCTCCGCTTTTATTTCCTCTACAACTTCAAGAATATCTCCAGTCTCATGAGCTTTATAAGCCACTTCCAAGATAGTCTTAGCTGATTGCTGCCTTACAAACGGGGATACTGTTTCATCTGTCATAAGATTATGTAAGACCTCTACCGCCTCCATGCTAACAGCTTGTAGCCTTGCCGTGGTTTGCTGCATTGCATTAAGTCTAAGCTCTCTATAGTACCTCTTGAATGTTATATCCCTTTGCCACTTATTTACAGTTGTTCTAGATATACCAACAGTTTCCCTAGCCTCTTCGATTGTATTGGAAGTCATCAAAGCTAGAGCGAACTTTTCTTGCCTGGGTGTGACTTTCTCCCCCATTCTTTACCTCCTGGAATTGTAAACTTTTGTCAGATAATGTAAGCCCACTCTTTACTTGATTAGGCTTATAACTATTATCTTAGCCCTCAGATAGCCCTAGAGCTGTATCAAAATGATTAGAGTATGTTTCTAAAGCTGTATTTAATTCATCACTAGCTAAAACTAACATGAAAGCTAGATCACTTGCTGAACCGTTACTATCAATGATTGGAGTATCATGATAGCTCTTAGCATGTTGCTTGAATACCTTTAACAGCTCAGCTAGTCTATCCTCTTTCAGGATATAGCTAGGTAAAGCAATGTTGTTAGCTGCTCCGATTTCATGTAATTTCTTAATGGCCAATGGGTTTCGCTTGTATTTCTCTAGATAGCTTAGTAGCTCCTGTTCCGATACTTTCATAGTGCTCAGTAAGTTCAACTCAGCAACATTATCAGCCGTTACTGTTTCGTACTCTGATTTAATTTTCTCTAGTTCTGTCTGTTCAAAATTCTCTAGCTTAGCTAGAATATTGGCAAACTCAGTATCTGAGTACTGATCGGCCTCTTTTTTAAAGTTCTCCAGCGTAGCTCAGCCTCAGACTGATATAAAACCTGATCTCGAACTTTTTCCAAAAGTTCTTTTTTCATTTTTCCATAAGCCTCAATCTTTTGTTGCTTATAAGTGCCTAGGTTGTAAATTTGTGCCTTTATTTGTTGTAGTGTCATGGTAATTCTCCTTTATTTCAATTCTAGCGCTCTTTTAGCTACTTGTTCCCAGTCCTTAGAATATAGAGCGCTAGCTTTTTTATCCCATCTCGGTCCTGTTCCTGGGGCTTTTTTATATTTTAGTAGTTCCTCTTTATTCGCAAAGAAAAACTTACGCTGTTTATCTGAAACGAACCCTTTCCGTTTCTTGCCGTAAAACTGCATTCTTGCATACGGCGCATTATAGACTATTCTCCCATTGGCCTTAGTTAAGTTTCCTCTTAGTTCTCCAGATCGCCTAGGTATAAAACGGTGCATGTCCATAACCATCTGATTAGTAACTGCCTCTTTTGCTCTCGCTAATCCCATAGGTGTTACTTTACGCTCAATACCTTTTAGATTTACCTTTACTTTTACTCCTGTTCCCAAAGTCCCTCCTTTCTATGACTAAAACAAAAAGAGACATGACAAAGAGCAGTTAAACTCTTATATCATGCCTCTAGTTTTCTAGTCAGCAGCTAAATTTTTTCTTTTTGCCTTGTTTCCTTTTGAATGGGTTTACCATCTTGTGTTTTGATGATTAGACTACCAAACTCTGGTAACTTGGCTGACTCAATTATACCATTTTTTGAGAATAAAACAAAGCCTCTATCAAGCAAATCTTTAAGCTGTTCTGTCTTTTGTATCATATTAAACCTCCTCTATCTCGGGTGTACCTCCAGGTACGCCTGTAAATATTAAATAGTTTGGCCTGTAGTTATAACTAGGCTACAACAAGTGTCCAAACGGGTACAGTTGTAAGCTGACCCATTTTAGGGCTATCTTTGAGCGACAAATATGTCGAAAAGTCTTCGGTTCCTGTATAACCGTTATTAGTTTTGTTTGCTACTCTTTTTTGAGTAATAGCCTTGCTTAGGGTGCAGTTGCACCCCGTGCATACTTTTTTCAACCTGCTCAATTTTGAGCGACTTTAGCCTTTAAGCTACTGATTGAGTATCGCTTATCTTTGATAGTAAATGACTTGAAAAAGTTACCCTCTAAGCCAGTTCTGACACGGCTGGCCACTCGTTCACTATACAAGCTAGCAATCTCTGAGCTGCTTAGATTTGTAGTAATAATGGTTTTATCTCGATTGCTGAGAATATCAAAAATAAACTCTTCTTCCCAAACTGATTTACCTTTACTACTAGCGTTGTCCGATTTTATACCTAAATCATCAAGTACTAGGTAATCAACCCCTTTCAGCATTCTTGAGTAGTAGCCCTCTTGGCTAGTAGAATTAAAACTCTCTCTAACTCGCCTAAGGATTTCTGTTAGATTGACAAATAGCACGCTCTTAGGCTCTCCTTTGGCTTTGTAACCCTCGTTTATAGCCTTAGCAATAGCTACGCTCAAATGGCTTTTCCCTATGCCTGTGGATCCTGTAAATAGGGTATTCCCTGTCATGCCGTCCAGGTATTTCTCTACTTGCGCTCTAGCAAACTCCAGTAGTTGCTTTTCCTCGCTGTCTCAACTATGAAATTCTCAAAGCTAGCCTCTTTAAGCTCTCTAGGGATCGTACTGTCTCGCATGAGCACATTATAGGTTTTTAGGT
>AQTU01000055.1:0-5294 GCA_000385835.1 Streptococcus mitis 13/39
CCAGAAAAATCAAGTCATACTCTGTATGCTCCATTTGAAGTTTTATCCATTGACTATGTTTAGAAAAAATCAAATTATCTCTCACTCGATAATATCCAAGTGATGCTATTGGAGTAGTAGGTTTTATTTTAGTTAACGTATAAAACAAATGCCATCTGTCAGTCTCTGAAATACCGCAAATGTAAATACATTGAGAATCTTCTTTTAAGTCTATTTGTGGGAATCCGGTCCAATCATTCCCATCATCTTTCAAGCCTTTTTCAAAATTGTAAATTTGCTCTTCAATTGACACATTAGAATTTAAAATTCCTTGATCCACCATATTATACTCTCTTTTCTATTATTTTTAAGAGAATTATAACAAATCAAGTGGACATATTTTGTCCACTTGATCAAAATAAGCAATTTTTTAAAACAACTCATCAAACAAACTCAACTGGTTATCCTCTGGCATATTGCCCAGAATCCCCATTTCATCCATCTTTTCAACCAAGGTTGATGAGAGCCCACCACGCTTGCGTAGTTCTGTTTTAGAGAGGAATTCTCCCTCTTCACGCGCTCGCACCAACTGCTTAGCAACGTTCTCTCCCAGACCATCCATAGCGACAAATGGTGGAATCAGTGTATCTCCGTCAATGATGAATTCAGTCGCATCACTACGGTAGAGGTCTAACTTCCCAAACTTGAAACCACGTTCCCACATTTCATTGACAATCTCAAGAGTTGTATAGAGGTCAATCTCCACATTAGAGGCCTCATTGTTCTTCCGTTTTTCAGAGATTTCTTCCATTCTACGTTTGATAGCATCCAAGCCCGCTCCCATGGTCTTGATATCAAAAGCCTTAGCACGGATTGAGAAGTAAGCACAGTAGTAATAAATGGGATGGTGAACCTTGAAGTAAGCTACACGCAAGGCCATCATAACGTAGGCTGCCGCATGGGCTTTAGGGAACATGTACTTAATTTTCCCACAGGACTCGATATACCACTCTGGCACCTTATTGGCCTTCATAGCTTCGATATAGCCATTTCTCTCTTCTTCAGAAATCTTGAGCCACAAGCCCTTACGTACCCGTTCCATGATGGTAAAGGCCATCTTAGGTTCAAGACCAGCATGCATGAGGTAAACCATGATGTCGTCCCGACAACCAATAACGGTTGATAGGTCAGCAATCCCTTGCTTAATCAAATCTTGGGCATTGCCCAGCCAAACGTCGGTACCGTGAGACAACCCTGACAACTGAAGCAATTCTGCAAAAGTCGTCGGATGCGTTTCATCTACCATGCCTCGGACAAAGTTGGTTCCAAACTCTGGAATCCCCAGCATGCCTGTCGGAGTTCCGATTTGTTCAGGAGTCACACCTAGCACATCAGTCCCAGAAAAGAGGGCCATTACACCTTCGTCATCCATAGGAATTTCATTAGGGTCAATACCAGACAAGTCCTGAAGTTTCCGAATCATGGTCGGATCATCATGTCCCAGTACATCAAGTTTGAGGACGTTCTCGTCGATATCATGGAAGTTAAAGTGAGTGGTCTGCCATTCAGCCGTCACGTCATCTGCTGGATACTGGACAGGCGTAAAGTCGTAAACATCCATATAGTTAGGAATAACAACAATTCCTCCCGGATGTTGTCCTGTTGTCCGCTTGACACCAGCTGCACCTTGAGCAAGGCGTTCCACCTCTGCATCACGATAAAACTTGCCATAATCCCGCTCGTAACCCTTGACAAATCCATAAGCGGTCTTGGCAGCCACCGTACCAACCGTTCCTGCACGGAAGGCATATTCCTCACCAAAGATATCACGCACATCCAAATGGGCGCTAGGTTGATCTTCTCCCGAGAAGTTCAAGTCAATATCGGGAACCTTGTCCCCATCAAAACCAAGGAAGGTCTCGAAAGGAATATCCTGTCCGTTTTTGCTGAGTTTGTGACCACAGTTTGGACAGTCCTTATTGGGCATATCAAAACCTGAACCATAAGAACCATCTGTGATAAACTCACTGTACTGACACTGACCACAGACATAGTGAGGAGAGAGAGGATTGACCTCCGTAATCCCAATCATAGTCGCAACAAAACTAGATCCTACAGACCCACGAGAACCCACCAAATAGCCCCGTTCATTGGAACGTTGCACCAGCATCTGCGATGCCAGATAAATCACAGCAAATCCATTCCCCAGAATAGAAGTTAATTCTTTTTCAATCCGCAAATCAACGATATCTGGCAGCGGATTTCCATAAATCTCAAATGCCTTCTTATAGGTCAACTCGGCAACTGTTTCTTCAGCCTTTTCGATGAAAGGCGTATACAAGTCCCCCTTAACAACCTCAACAGGTTCAAATATATCTGCCAAGGCATTGGGATTTTCAATAACTAGTTTGCGTGCCAGTTCCTCTCCCAAGAAGGCAAATTCATCCAACATCTCATTGGTTGTTCGAAAATGAGCCTTTGGCAAAGGAGCTGGTTGGGCATGTTCTCCATGACCGATAGTTCTGTTAATCATAGCCCCTTGGCCCAAACTACGGACGATAATTTCACGATAAATTTCTTCTTCCGGTTCGATATAGTGGACATTTCCCGTAGCCAGAACAGGCTTACCAAGACGGTCTCCAACCTCTATCAAACTCTTGATAATGGTCTGGAGTTCCTCCATATCCTTGACCTGCTCCTTAGCAATCAATGGCGCATAGATAGCTGGTGGCATGACTTCGATAAAGTCATAATACTTGGCCACCTCAACCGCCGCATCCACACCTTGGGAAACGACTGCATCAAAAACTTCACCTTCAGAACAAGCTGAACCTAAAATCAAACCTTCCCGATGGGCATCTAGAACTGTTCTCGGAATCCGCGGCACTCCTTCAAAGTACTTAGTATTGGACAAAGAAACTAGCTTAAAGATATTTTTTAGACCTACCTGATTCTTGACATAAATAGTCGCATGCTTGATCCGAGCTTTTTTATAAGAATCTGGACTAATCAAATCAATGTTGAGCCTAGCTAGATCGGTCACACCATGTTTTTCTGCCACCTCTCTGATAAAGATAAAAAGCAGGCGACCTGTAGCTTCCGCATCGTAGTTAGCCATGTGGTGATGTTCCAAAGCCACACCAAAACGCTTGGTCAAAGGTCCCAAACCATGACGTTTATACTCAGGATAGAGATTTCTTGCGAATTCGAGCGTATCGATAACTGGCTGGCTAATTTTAGGCAGACCGTGACGCTCATAATTGGCATTCATAAAGCCAACGTCAAAGGTCGCATTGTGGGCAACTAAGACTGTATCCTTGCAAAATTCTTGGAATTCTTGCAAAACTTGTTCTAGTGGCTTGGCATTTTTGACATGGTCATCTGTAATTCCAGTCAACTCAGTAGTAAAAGCTGACAAGGGATGCCCAGGATTGATAAATTCATCAAATTCGGCAATAACATTCCCCTTGTACATCTTAGAGGCCGCAACCTGAATCAAGTCATTATAGATGGCTGATAGACCCGTCGTTTCCACGTCAAAGACCACGTAAGTAGCTTCTGATAAGTCCATCTCCACTTCGTTATAGACGATAGGTACACGGTCCTCCACGATATTGGCTTCCATTCCATAGATTAGCTGAATTCCAGCTTTTTTGGCCGCCTTATAGCCGTGTGGGAAGGATTGAACATTCCCATGATCCGTGATAGCAACAGCCTTGTGTCCCCACTTAGCAGCTGTCACCACGATTTCTTCAACCTCTGGTAGAGCATCCATGGTCGACATGTTAGTATGAGCATGAAACTCAACCCGGCGCTCACCTTCTGGCATCAAATCCTTCCGCTCATAGTGAACAACTTCCTGCACATCCTGCACATTCATAGTCAAATCGCGTGTGAAGTTATTCATCTCCACATTCCCACGCACTCGGAGCCAAGAATTTTTCTTGATTAGGTCAAATTTCTGGGCCTCTTCCTCATTCTTGACCCACTTTTGCATCGAAAAACTGGAAGTGTAGTCTGTCATTTTAAAGTTGATCAAAACACGCCCTGTTCTGGTCACTTTTTGCTCCACATCAAAAACAACCCCTTCAAAGACCAGACGATTTTCCTCCGTCGTCACTTCGATCATAGGAGTAATCTCCGCCTTATCCAGCTTGGGTTTAGCTGCAGCTTTTTTAGCTTGAAAATCAAAGGCTGGTTTCTCTTCTGCTGGAGGAGGTGCCATCTGTTCTAGTTGTTCCATAGCACGGAGCGCTTCCTCATTAGCAGCTTGAACAATCTGCTCATTTTCAGCATGAAAGGCCTCTTCCTGCTCCTGGGTCAGAACATCATTCTTCTCGATCTGACAATTAAAAGTTGGAAAGCCAAATTTTTCAAGTTGTTTAGCTAAATTAGGAAGATGATTTTTCTTAAAGTGTTCTTTATCAATCGACTCAGATCCTTCAATAAATAGCTGATTGCCCTCCGCACGAACTCGCAAATTCTGATAAAGGGACTTAAAACCTTGACTAGCACATGGCCCCTCAGAAAAGCCTCTCTATAGTAGGACTGCAAGAGTTGATTTGAAAATTCTTGAGACAGAGTCTTGATTTCGAAAACAGCTTTATTGCCTGTCTTAGAAAATTCTTCGCTCAAACCTTTCTTTAATTCTAAAAAGATTTCAATCGGTAAAATATTAGAAAATACGAAATGAAACTCCCATACCTTACTAATTTTATGAACCACAACTCGCTCAATATCGGCCTGTGCTAAAGCAGGAGCCTGTCTCATTTCAGTAGATATCCCCAATTGATTCATCAAAATTTCAAAACTATTTGACATTCATTTTCCTCACATTATTCTCCTACTATTTTACCATACTTAGAGGTGTTTTCTAAAGACAAAAGGAAGCCACTTCAAGACAACAAAGAATTTTCTTATGTATATCCTTACTCCTCATTTAAGGATATTTACCTAGGAAATTAAAAAATCTTCCAAACAGTACTCCCTCCCCAAAAAAGTTAGATGAATAGTTTATCTAGAGAATTTAGTTCTGTTTTACACATAACGAAAACACCCCGAAAGTTAGGCGGAAAAAATCTAACTTTTGGGGTGCAATTTATTCTTTATAAAACCTGAAAAGAAATCAGTCTTTAACTCCTGCTTTCTCTCTTATGCTTGATAACGTTTCACGCCATCTAGGTAGGTTGCTACCAATTCCAAATCTTTATCTAGTACGATAAAGTCTGCGTCGTAGCCTTCACGGATTTGACCACAGACATCATCAATGTGAACAGATTTTGCTGGGTTGAAGCTGGCCATCATAACTGCTTCGT
>AQTU01000056.1:0-5107 GCA_000385835.1 Streptococcus mitis 13/39
CACTTGATGAAAAAAGATTAAAAAAGTTTCAAAAAAGTGTTGACAAGCGAAAGCGACTGTGATATACTAATATAGTTGTCACTTGAGAGAAGCAAGTGACAAAGACCTTTGAAAACTGAACAAGACGAACCAATGTGCAGGGCACTACAACTAAGGTTGTAGTACTGAACAATGAAAAAACAATAAATCTGTCAGTGACAGAAATGAGTGAGAACTCAAACTTTTAATGAGAGTTTGATCCTGGCTCAGGACGAACGCTGGCGGCGTGCCTAATACATGCAAGTAGAACGCTGAAGGAGGAGCTTGCTCTTCTGGATGAGTTGCGAACGGGTGAGTAACGCGTAGGTAACCTGCCTGGTAGCGGGGGATAACTATTGGAAACGATAGCTAATACCGCATAAGAGTAGATGTTGCATGACATTTGCTTAAAAGGTGCAATTGCATCACTACCAGATGGACCTGCGTTGTATTAGCTAGTTGGTGGGGTAACGGCTCACCAAGGCGACGATACATAGCCGACCTGAGAGGGTGATCGGCCACACTGGGACTGAGACACGGCCCAGACTCCTACGGGAGGCAGCAGTAGGGAATCTTCGGCAATGGACGGAAGTCTGACCGAGCAACGCCGCGTGAGTGAAGAAGGTTTTCGGATCGTAAAGCTCTGTTGTAAGAGAAGAACGAGTGTGAGAGTGGAAAGTTCACACTGTGACGGTATCTTACCAGAAAGGGACGGCTAACTACGTGCCAGCAGCCGCGGTAATACGTAGGTCCCGAGCGTTGTCCGGATTTATTGGGCGTAAAGCGAGCGCAGGCGGTTAGATAAGTCTGAAGTTAAAGGCTGTGGCTTAACCATAGTACGCTTTGGAAACTGTTTAACTTGAGTGCAAGAGGGGAGAGTGGAATTCCATGTGTAGCGGTGAAATGCGTAGATATATGGAGGAACACCGGTGGCGAAAGCGGCTCTCTGGCTTGTAACTGACGCTGAGGCTCGAAAGCGTGGGGAGCAAACAGGATTAGATACCCTGGTAGTCCACGCCGTAAACGATGAGTGCTAGGTGTTAGACCCTTTCCGGGGTTTAGTGCCGTAGCTAACGCATTAAGCACTCCGCCTGGGGAGTACGACCGCAAGGTTGAAACTCAAAGGAATTGACGGGGGCCCGCACAAGCGGTGGAGCATGTGGTTTAATTCGAAGCAACGCGAAGAACCTTACCAGGTCTTGACATCCCTCTGACCGCTCTAGAGATAGAGTTTTCCTTCGGGACAGAGGTGACAGGTGGTGCATGGTTGTCGTCAGCTCGTGTCGTGAGATGTTGGGTTAAGTCCCGCAACGAGCGCAACCCCTATTGTTAGTTGCCATCATTTAGTTGGGCACTCTAGCGAGACTGCCGGTAATAAACCGGAGGAAGGTGGGGATGACGTCAAATCATCATGCCCCTTATGACCTGGGCTACACACGTGCTACAATGGCTGGTACAACGAGTCGCAAGCCGGTGACGGCAAGCTAATCTCTTGGCAGTCTCAGTTCGGATTGTAGGCTGCAACTCGCCTACATGAAGTCGGAATCGCTAGTAATCGCGGATCAGCACGCCGCGGTGAATACGTTCCCGGGCCTTGTACACACCGCCCGTCACACCACGAGAGTTTGTAACACCCGAAGTCGGTGAGGTAACCTTTTAGGAGCCAGCCGCCTAAGGTGGGATAGATGATTGGGGTGAAGTCGTAACAAGGTAGCCGTATCGGAAGGTGCGGCTGGATCACCTCCTTTCTAAGGATAAGGAATTGCGCATTGGTCTTGTTTAGTCTTGAGAGGTCTTGTGGGGCCTTAGCTCAGCTGGGAGAGCGCCTGCTTTGCACGCAGGAGGTCAGCGGTTCGATCCCGCTAGGCTCCATTGGTGAGAGATCACCAAGTAATGCACATTGAAAATTGAATATCTATATCAAATAGTAACAAGAAAATAAACCGAAAACGCTGTAGTATTAATAAGAGTTTATGACTGAAAGGTCAGAAAATAAGGTTAAGTTAATAAGGGCGCACGGTGGATGCCTTGGCACTAGGAGCCGAAGAAGGACGTGACAAACGACGATATGCCTTGGGTAGCTGTAAGTAAGCGATGATCCAGGGATTTCCGAATGGGGGAACCCAACAGGTACTACCTGTTACCCGCATCTGTTAAGGATGTGAGGAGGAAGACGCAGTGAACTGAAACATCTAAGTAGCTGCAGGAAGAGAAAGCAAAAGCGATTGCCTTAGTAGCGGCGAGCGAAACGGCAGAAGGGCAAACCGAAGAGTTTACTCTTCGGGGTTGTAGGACTGCAATGTGGACTCAAAGATTATAGAAGAATGATTTGGGAAGATCAGCCAAAGAGAGTAATAGCCTCGTATTTAAAATAGTCTTTGTACCTAGCAGTATCCTGAGTACGGCGGGACACGTGAAATCCCGTCGGAATCTGGGAGGACCATCTCCCAACCCTAAATACTCCCTAGTGACCGATAGTGAACCAGTACCGTGAGGGAAAGGTGAAAAGCACCCCGGGAGGGGAGTGAAATAGAACCTGAAACCGTGTGCCTACAACAAGTTCGAGCCCGTTAATGGGTGAGAGCGTGCCTTTTGTAGAATGAACCGGCGAGTTACGTTATGATGCGAGGTTAAGTTGAAGAGACGGAGCCGTAGGGAAACCGAGTCTGAATAGGGCGCCTTAGTATCATGACGTAGACCCGAAACCATGTGACCTACCCATGAGCAGGTTGAAGGTGCGGTAAGACGCACTGGAGGACCGAACCAGGGCACGTTGAAAAGTGCTTGGATGACTTGTGGGTAGCGGAGAAATTCCAAACGAACTTGGAGATAGCTGGTTCTCTCCGAAATAGCTTTAGGGCTAGCGTCGACATTAGAGATTCTTGGAGGTAGAGCACTGTTTGGGTGAGGGGTCCATCCCGGATTACCAATCTCAGATAAACTCCGAATGCCAATGAATTATGGTCGGCAGTCAGACTGCGAGTGCTAAGATCCGTAGTCGAAAGGGAAACAGCCCAGACCACCAGCTAAGGTCCCAAAATAATTGTTAAGTGGAAAAGGATGTGGGGTTGCACAGACAACTAGGATGTTAGCTTAGAAGCAGCTATTCATTCAAAGAGTGCGTAATAGCTCACTAGTCGAGTGACCCTGCGCCGAAAATGTACCGGGGCTAAAACAATTTACCGAAGCTGTGGATACCTTTATAGGTATGGTAGGAGAGCGTTCTATGTGTGATGAAGGTGTACCGTGAGGAGTGCTGGAACGCATAGAAGTGAGAATGCCGGTATGAGTAGCGAAAGACAGGTGAGAATCCTGTCCACCGTAAGACTAAGGTTTCCAGGGGAAGGCTCGTCCGCCCTGGGTTAGTCGGGACCTAAGGAGAGACCGAAAGGTGTATCCGATGGACAACAGGTTGATATTCCTGTACTAGAGTATGTAGTGATGGAGGGACGCAGTAGGCTAACTAAAGCAGACGATTGGAAGAGTCTGTCTAAGCAGTGAGGTGTGATATGAGTCAAATGCTTATATCTATAACATTGAGCTGTGATGGGGAGCGAAGTTTAGTAGCGAAGTTAGTGACGTCACACTGCCAAGAAAAGCTTCTAGCGTTTAAACATACTCTACCCGTACCGCAAACCGACACAGGTAGTCGAGGCGAGTAGCCTCAGGTGAGCGAGAGAACTCTCGTTAAGGAACTCGGCAAAATGACCCCGTAACTTCGGGAGAAGGGGTGCTGACTTTACGTCAGCCGCAGTGAATAGGCCCAAGCAACTGTTTATCAAAAACACAGCTCTCTGCTAAATCGTAAGATGATGTATAGGGGGTGACGCCTGCCCGGTGCTGGAAGGTTAAGAGGAGTGCTTAGCGTAAGCGAAGGTATGAATTGAAGCCCCAGTAAACGGCGGCCGTAACTATAACGGTCCTAAGGTAGCGAAATTCCTTGTCGGGTAAGTTCCGACCCGCACGAAAGGCGTAATGATTTGGGCACTGTCTCAACGAGAGACTCGGTGAAATTTTAGTACCTGTGAAGATGCAGGTTACCCGCGACAGGACGGAAAGACCCCATGGAGCTTTACTGCAGTTTGATATTGAGTGTCTGTACCACATGTACAGGATAGGTAGGAGTCTATGAGATCGGGACGCCAGTTTCGAAGGAGACGATGTTGGGATACTACCTTGTGTTATGGCCACTCTAACCCGGATAGGTGATCCCTATCGGAGACAGTGTCTGACGGGCAGTTTGACTGGGGCGGTCGCCTCCTAAAAGGTAACGGAGGCGCCCAAAGGTTCCCTCAGAATGGTTGGAAATCATTCGCAGAGTGTAAAGGTATAAGGGAGCTTGACTGCGAGAGCTACAACTCGAGCAGGGACGAAAGTCGGGCTTAGTGATCCGGTGGTTCCGTATGGAAGGGCCATCGCTCAACGGATAAAAGCTACCCTGGGGATAACAGGCTTATCTCCCCCAAGAGTTCACATCGACGGGGAGGTTTGGCACCTCGATGTCGGCTCGTCGCATCCTGGGGCTGTAGTCGGTCCCAAGGGTTGGGCTGTTCGCCCATTAAAGCGGCACGCGAGCTGGGTTCAGAACGTCGTGAGACAGTTCGGTCCCTATCCGTCGCGGGCGTAGGAAATTTGAGAGGATCTGCTCCTAGTACGAGAGGACCAGAGTGGACTTACCGCTGGTGTACCAGTTGTCTTGCCAAAGGCATCGCTGGGTAGCTATGTAGGGAAGGGATAAACGCTGAAAGCATCTAAGTGTGAAACCCACCTCAAGATGAGATTTCCCATGATTTTATATCAGTAAGAGCCCTGAGAGATGATCAGGTAGATAGGTTAGAAGTGGAAGTGTGGCGACACATGTAGCGGACTAATACTAATAGCTCGAGGACTTATCCAAAGTAACTGAGAATATGAAAGCGAACGGTTTTCTTGGTTTGAATAGATATTCAATTTTGAGTAGGTATTACTCAGAGTTAAGTGACGATAGCCTAGGAGATACACCTGTACCCATGCCGAACACAGAAGTTAAGCCCTAGAACGCCGGAAGTAGTTGGGGGTTGCCCCCTGTGAGATATGGAAGTCGCTTAGC
>AQTU01000057.1:0-5071 GCA_000385835.1 Streptococcus mitis 13/39
CTAAAAAGAAATTAGAAAGACTAATTGCCAATGCAAAGAAAATGATATATTTTGTCAAGCAAACAAATTCACTCAAATTTCCTCGTCTAAAAAAATCTTGACCGTAATCGCTAAAATAAAATACGATGTAGTGGAGAATATATAGGACAATCATTGTTGTTGAAAGAATATCTGTCTCTTTAACAAAACTAAGAGAATACCCCAGTAACACTACTATAAAACTCTGGATTACTGCCAGAGATATTTTTATCCCTTTCTCTTCCATAACTACTTCCTTAGTCTATCCCTTATTTTTTACCGTAAGAACCATACTCACCGTAAGAACCATATTTCTCAGCTGAAGTATTGAATTTATTTAATACAACTCCTAAGAATGGTTTATTCGTTTGTTCCAATTGACCTTTAGCCTTCTGAACATCTTTTCTGTTAGCTTCTCCTACCGCAGTAACTAAAACAGATGCATCACATTTTTGTGTAATAATAGCTGCGTCGATAACGATACCAATAGGCGCTGTATCAACAATAATATAATCAAAATACTTGCGAAGTGTGTCAATCATAGTGCTAAAATTTTCACTTTGCAATAAAGCAGTTGGGTTGGGTGAGATAGACCCAGCTTGAACCACAAATAGATTCTCAACATTGGTATCACATAAACCATGAGATAGGTCTGTTGTTCCAGATAAAAATTCTGTCAATCCAGTAATTTTTTCACGTGACTTGAAGACACCTGACATGACAGAATTACGAATATCAGCATCTACTAACAGGGTCTTGTAACCTGCACGCGCGAATGCCCAAGCAATATTTGTAGAAGTCGTTGACTTTCCTTCACCCGGTTTTACAGAAGTGATAGAAATTACTTGTAAATTATTTCCACTCAATTGTATATTCGTACGCAAGGCATTATAGTATTCTTCCGCTTTTTTGGCCAGATCTAATTTTTTCTGTGCTATTTCTAATGTCGGCATATCTCTCTCCTATTTCAACTTATCCAAATTTGGAACAACTCCCAACAATGCGATTTGCATAACATCTTCAATATCCTCTGGACGTTTCACTCGTGTGTCAACCAGTTCAACGATAAGAACAGCGATAACCATAAAGGCTGTTCCTCCAAGTAGCCCGATAATTGTATTTCTACGAATATTTGGAGAAGATGGTGCTGTAGCCGGACGAGCTTCTTCAAGTGTTGTGACATCAGAAACGCGTGTGATACTGATAATCTTTTCAGCGGCAACTTCTCTCAATGAGTTAGCAATACGACTAGCTTCCTCAGGGACTCTATCATTAACTGAAATAGAAACGATACGGGTATCGACTGGTACGGTTACTTTGATTTTACTAGCCAAAGCTTTTGGTGATAGATCTAATTTTAAATTAGATGTAACTTTTTCCAAAACATCTTGAGACAAAATAATTTCACGATAGTCTTTAACCAAGTATGATCCAGCTTGCAAGTCTTGGTTTGTCAAACCAGGCTTATCTCCCTGATTACGGTTAACTACATAAATCCGTGTAGTACTAGTGAACTCCGGTTTAACGATAAAAGCACTATAAGCAAAAGCTAAAGCTCCAGCTACAATTGCTACCAATGCAATTAGAATTTTTCGTTTCCAAAGAATTTTAAGCAGATGAAATACATCGATTTCCATAGTATTTTGTTCTTTCATATTTTCTCCTAAATTATTTGATCCATTATAATTTTCCTAGGGTTCTCTACAAATAGTTCTTCAGCCTTGGCTTTACCATACTTTTTAGAAATAATCTGATAAGCCTCCTCCATATAAGGGGGTCTACTATCTAAGTTATGCATATCACTTGCAATGACATGAACCAGGTCTCTCTCCAAAAAATATTGGGCTCTCTTTTTCATAAATTTATAGGTTTCGCCAAAGAGCCTAGGTTTTAGAACATGAGAACTATTTACTTGCGTATAGCATCCCATATCAATCAGTTCCTGAACACGTTTTTCATTGTTTTCCAGAGCATCATAACGTTCAATATGAGCAATCACCGGGGTAATCCCTAACATCAAAATATTGCTTAATCCTTTATGAATATCGCGATAGGGTGTATTCATACTAAATTCAATCAAAGCATAACGACTATCATTGAGAGTAGGAATACGCTTGTTTTCAAGTTTTTCTAGAACATCTGGAGTATAGTATATCTCTGCTCCATAAGCAATGACCAAATCATCTGCCACTTCTTTAGCAATCTCACGAACCTTTAAAAAATTCGTCGCTATTTTTTCTTCTGGAGTCTCAAACATCCCTTTTCGACGATGGGAAGTCGAAACTATCATTCGAACCCCTTGATTATATGCTTCTCTTAAAAGAGATTTACTATCTTCTATAGACTTTGGGCCGTCATCTACATCAAAAACAATGTGAGAGTGGATATCAATCATATCATCTTCCCTCCATCACATCTTGTATCGCACTTTTAACAGCTGCTAGACTACTATCATCGATTTCCATCATATAGAGGTTACTATCTGGCATAGCATAAGAAGGAAGTCCCATTCGACCTGTACCTTTGAGATCTTGAGAGTTGACTTTATAACTGCCACCACTCTCCAATTGAGTATTAACCAAATCCATCATCGTTTCGATCGGCATATTTGTTTGAAGGGAATCTTGCAAGCCTTGAATGATATCACTATAATTTTTCAATGCTTCGGTAGAAGTTAATTTCTGAATGATTGCGACAATAACCTTTTGTTGATTACGACCACGGTCACGATCCCCATCAGCTAAAGAGTAGCGCTCACGAACAAACCCAAGAGCTTGCTCAGAATCTAAATGAACATTTCCTACTGGGAAATGGAACTTCCCGTGACGAGATGTAAACTCCTGATCATTGTACACATCTACACCACCTAAAAGGTCAATCAATTTCAAGAACGAAGTGAAGTTCAAGCGAACATAGTAGTTAATATCAACTCCATAAAGATTTTCCAAAGTATGAATAGATGAGTCTACTCCATAAATACCTGCATGAGTCAACTTATCTTTTTGATTATTCCCTCCGTCTGCAATCGGAACATAGGAATCTCGAGGGGTAGTTGTTAATAAAATTTTTTTAGAATCTCGATTTACAGTCATCAAAATATTGACATCTGAACGAGAAACCGAACTAATTGGTCCGTAAGTGTCAATACCACTCACATAGACATTGAAGGACTTGTTCTTAGAAACTTTAGGAGCAGCTACTTCTTTGGTGATATTTTTAGTGTAGATTTTCCTAATTTTTGATGCGTAATCAGGGTATTCAGATTCTATAATATTTTCAAAGACGCTATTTAATACAATTGCTTTCGCTTCACCTGATACCAAACTCTTATAAGCCGCAAGATATGACGTGCTTTGTTCAACAGTCAATTCTTTGCTCTGACTAGCTTTGATATCAGCTATCAATTTTTGAATATTCTCATTATCTGTATCCGTTGGCCCTGTAACACTATCTAGTTGTGTGACATTATGAACGTCACTATCTTTCAGAACAACAACACTCATTGAGTATTCTGAGTAATTTGACGTAGAATTGATATGACTAGTAAAGCCTACAAATTGTTGCAGTGCAAAAAAAGAAACTGAACTCATTAAAATAGCTAGTGTTAAAAAGAAAATCGTAAACTTTTCTGCTTTTCTATAAATGATCAAAAGCAGACTCGCTAAAGCGACCAAAATCACTACAGCTGCCGTCATAACATTCAGATATCTAAACGCCAATATATTATGTCTAAAAATCAAGAACAGCAAAAAACCACCCAATAATACATAAATGGTTAATAAGGCTATATTAATACTCCGCTTAACTTTACCCGAACGGGCTCTTTTTGAACGTTTATTCATAGTTTTCCCCTATATGTTGATTATCAGAATTATTATATCACAATCATGAAATAATTTCCATTTATTCCTTTTTTTATCAGCGTTTTCAATGCATCTTCTAAATGTACTCCGAAGGAATAATTGTTTTTTATAACCTGTATAGTATCTATCGTTTCCTATTTTGACATTCTCGTTTCATAGACAGAAGAATCAAAAATATAACAAACGAGGTCCCTTACGGAACCTCGATAATCTATTTAACATGATTTTCTGCTTCTTTTTGAGCTTTTTCGATTGCTTTTTTGCTTTCTTGCTCCCATTTGGCCTTGGCTTCTTCATACTGTTTGGTTGTCACAGTATCTTTTTGCAGTTTCATATACTTGTAGTTATTGCCATCACCCTTGATGCCGACCAGTGAATAGCCTCTTGTAAATGGCGTCACTTTGGTTACAGAAGCTGTTCCACCACTTGACATGGCTGACATAATCAGAGAATTGTCAATCATCCAAGCCTGTGCTTCAGCATATTTTTCATAGCGTTTGGCTACATCTTTATTTTCACTATCTGCATCTTTGAGCATCTTGGTGTAGGTATCAAGCCCCAAGCTAGCAATCTTAGCTTTATCCTCTTGAGCATCTAAACCAAAAATCTTGAGGTAGAACCCATCCTCTGCATTGAAAGGATTGAGATAAGTTGACGGATCTTGGTAGTCACCTACCCAGCCATCAAAGTTCAAATCGTAGTCTCGATCAGCTGGCGTTGGCGCTAAAAAGGCTACGTTATTAAAATCATCTGTTGAAAGTTGTTGAACATCAATGACAATGTTATCAGCACCTAAAACTGACTCAAGGGTCTGCTTAACTGAGTTCATGCCTGTCACAGCATTTTTACTTGTCTGATCAACAGCCACATCCAAGTGAATAGGGAAAGTCACACCTTGACTTGCCAATTCTTTTTTAGCTTCCGCAAATTTTGCTTGGGCTTTTTCTTTGTTAAAATAGGCATCCTGAGCATCTGCCAAGTTAATATCTGACCATTCTGTGCCATAGTTGACCAATTTAGAAGCGACTACTTCTCCAAAGGTCTTGTCTCCAACTTGGACAAATGTTGGAGGCACTAGGGTGTTACGAAGAGTCTTGCTAGCTGCTTCTTCCCCATTTGACTGGGCAGAATAGGCTGTGCGGTCCAAGGCAAAGTTCACTGCTTGGCGGAAGTTCTTGTTCAAGACAGCC
>AQTU01000058.1:0-4974 GCA_000385835.1 Streptococcus mitis 13/39
CAAGCCTCTCTACATCATGGGCTTGAAGGACAATGCTGGCTTGGTCAAAGAGTACGCTTTGGTAGATGCAGTCGAGTACCAAAACGTTATCGTAGCTACGACAGTGGAAGAGCTGCTCAGCAAGTATGCCAATAAAAACGACCTTGAAATTGATAATGAAACAACAGAAAGCATTAAGGGAGTAGTAGCAGACCTCAAATCAGCTGTTATCAAGGGCGACACCGTCTACTTCTTTAAAGTTGATGGCAAGATATACAAGGTCAAGGCCTCTGTATCAGATGACCTCCCTTACCTTGAAAATGGTAAATCCTTCGAAGGTCAAGTAGGAAAAGATAATTACCTCAAGACATTTAAAGTGCAGTAAAAAAGGTTTATTTAAGAAATATATGTTATAATAAGGTAAATTAAGATTAATGGAGGACAAAGAAATGGGTTTTTATGTGATGATTGCTTCAATGCTACTCGGACTGCTCGCTTTGAAGATAGGTTTTTCTCAGTTCAAGGAGAAAAAAGATAAATTCTTATCTATCTTAACAAGTTTAGCTGGCCTAGCCCTTGTTCTCGTAGCTGTCTGGTTAGGATGGCCAAAATAAATAGAGAAGCCTCGGTCAAACCGAGGTTTTTCAGATGAATTTCTTGGTTGTGGTTAAAAAATATGCTACACTATCAATATGAAAATTTTAATCCCAACAGCAAAAGAAATGAACACAGACTTGCTGAGTATCGAAGCAACTCCTTTAAAACCAGAAAGTCAGGCCGTGCTTGATGCCTTAGCCCTCTATTCTGCTAGTCAATTGGAGAGTTTTTACAAAGTTTCAGCCGAGAAAGCTGCGGAAGAATTTCAACATATCCAAGCTTTGAAAAGGCAAACTGCTCAATACTATCCAGCCTTGAAACTTTTTGATGGGCTCATGTATCGCCATATCAAGCGAGACAAACTGACCGAGGCAGAACAAGCCTATCTTGAAAATTATGTCTTTATTACTTCGGCTTTATACGGTGTTGTTCCAGCCTTGTCACCTATGGCGCCTCACCGTTTGGACTTTTTGATGAAGTTAAAAGTCGCTGGTAAGACTTTAAAGAGCCATTGGAAGGCGGCCTATGATGAATCTGTGAAGAAGGAAGAAGTGATTTTTTCTCTCTTGTCGTCGGAGTTTGAGACTGTATTTTCTAAGGAAATCAGAGAAAAAATGGTGACCTTTAAATTTATGGAGGACAAGGGTGGTCAGCTGAAAATTCATTCAACCATTTCAAAGAAAGCGCGTGGGGCCTTTCTAACAGCCCTGATAGAAAATCAAGTACAGACTGTGGAGGAAGCACGTCGCTTAAGTTTTGCAGGATTTACCTACCGAGAAGATTTGTCCCAGCCACAGGAATTGGTTTTTGTAAAGGAAGTATAGAAAATAGATAAAAGAAAAAGTCAGCAGTATTATGCTGACTTTTCTAGTTTATAAAGTATTGGATATATGAATCTCATTTGATAAACAGTTAAGATTGTTAACCAAACTCATGATTGACAGATGGTTTCGGCAAATAAACTTCTTGGTAATTCCTGGAATATAGAAATTAGACACAATGATATCGTAGTCTGTCTGATTTAAAATCTCAGGGCTTGTTTCCAATTCATCCCAAATATCAAAGCTGAATCGATTGTTACAATAGTATGTAAGCATATCCTTTAAAGTAAGTGATAGGGCGTGGTCAAAGTTACTGATAATCAAAACCTTGATAGGTGGTCGATTTTCTAACAACTGGGTAGAGAGGTTTTCAGCATGGGTTAAGATGGTGTACATCAAGTGTTCCAACTGTTCGGGATGGTCATGCTGTCCAATTGCTTGACGGTATTGAGCCAGTTCTTGACGCGCACTCCCCATAAAGTCTGGGAAGTAAACTTCGAAATTTTTAATCGTCAATGCTTTTTGTTCAAATAAGATTGGGGTAGAAAAGATTTCCTGTCTTTCAAAGAAAGCCGTGTTGTGTAAATGCCAAATCAGCTCATCGTGATTAGTAAAAGTAATCTTATATTGTTTTGACAGGCGTTCTAATATTTGACTCAGTAATTGGTAAGAGTATCTTGCTTCACTGTTTTTTTCTAAAGAGTTGAAGAATTCTTTAGGATCTAAAAAAATGTTACTTTGAATAAAGGAAATAAAAATTTGTGCAATAATATCTGGAGTGATTTCAAGTTCAAATACTTGAGAGAAATAGCCTAGTATCTCTTCAAAATTTGGAATGTTTGCTAAAATAGGATAGTATTCATCAAAGAAATGATTTGGTAAGTCGATGAAATGACCATTTTTGATGCGGTAAATACTGATAGCTATCATCAGTTTGTACATTCTATAAATTGGAAATCGCATTGGATAATTTGTAATTTTATAGAAGAAGTCAACAAACTCTGTTAAATCTTCCTCAGGAAGATCAGGAAAAGGCCAGTCTAAGAAATAATAGCGCTCAGAAAAATATTGAGCAAAAAAATAGCGTATATCAATCTCATTCCCACGTATCTCGGATGGAGTAAAAGATAGTTCAATTTGAAATTGTGTTGACAGAGTTTTTGAAATGTTTCGACCCAATCGATAGAGATTAGCATTACTAGAGTGAAGATTTTCTATTGTTCGATAAATAGGTAACCCCTCATTGAAGAACATATACTCTAGTAATTGAAAAGATTGAGAATGAGCTAGAAAATATTGATATACATCTTCTACACTAGTGTTAACTTCTAAATCTATCATGATTCCGTTAACAGAAGATTGGATGTCGATAGTTGGAAATGCAGCACGCAATTCATTTAAATCACTTTTTAAGATTCGCTCAGTACATCCTAACTTGTCGGCAAGTTCATGTAATTTCAACCAATCGCGATGTTGAATTAGGGTTTCCATTAAACGTAATTGTCGCTGATCTTTCGTAGATAAAAGGTTACGCATATATATATTTTCCTCCTTAAGTTATTATATCACATTTTTGTTTTAATATAACAAAAAAACTAGAATCAAAATAATGTTCTGATAATTCGAAAAAATAGAATATAATAAAGGGCTTTCATGGACAGAAATACGATATAGTAATTCCTTGGATAATATTGATTTATATATCAAATAGTTGTAAAGTGGGAATTATAAAATATTATCTAGGAGTTCAAAATGAAACATTCACATAAGAAATCATTTGACTGGTATAGCATGCAACAACGATACTCTATTCGTAAGTATCACTTTGGTGCGGCTAGTGTCTTGCTCGGGACAGCCTTAGTCTTGGGAACTGCTGCCAATGCGCAATCAGTACAAGCAGAGGAACAACATCCTGAGACAACTAATAGTGTCTCTGTTGATAAGGTAGATGAAGCTACTAAACCAGCAGAAGTTTCTACACCTAAAAAAGAAACAACTTATGCAGCTCCAACTGTTGCTAACCCAGTAGAAACGACTCCAGCTAAATCTGATGAAGCTAAAGCGCCAGCAGAAAAAGTTGAAGAAGTAAAAGATAAAAAAGAAGAAGTAACGCATCAAGATGCTGTTGACAAGTCAAAATTGTTAACAGCTCTTTCGCGTGCTAAAAAACTTGAGAGTAAGTTATATACAGAAGCAAGTGTAGCAAACTTGCAAGCAAGTATCCAAGCTGGTCAAAGCTTGCTTGGAAAAGCAGATGCAACTGAAGCTGAAGTAACAGCAGCAGAGTCATCTATTCAATCGGCTATTATTGGTCTAGAACTTCGTTCTAACTCTGATAAAGGAACAGTATCAGAAACTCCAGTAGTGAAGAAAGCTGACACAGCAGAAGCAAAAGAAGAAGCTAAACCAGCTGCAACAACTGATCGTTCAGCTGTTGATAGTACTGTTTTGCCAACTAGCACACCTGCTAAAGTAGAATCTACGTCAAGACCTGCATCTACTAATGAACTTTTGAAACCAGCTCTTAGCCTTTCTGATGCTCGCCAAAATCCAGCTATCCGTAAGGAAGACTTGGATAAAGGGCATAGTGGCTTTAGAGCGGCTAGCAATCCAGCCAATCCAATTGTATCAGGTTCTGGAAATACAGTTGCATTTGCAGATATTAGTCAAGGTGGTCGTAGTTATAGTTTCCGTGGCTACGGAAACTCACGTGGTGGTAATTCAATTCATTACGATGTAACAACAGTACGTCAAGGTAATAGATTGAATTTCACAATTAAGTACTCTGGTCCAGGTGAATTTGTTAATAATAACTTTATCTTGGACAAAGGGGATGGATTTGGAAATCCTTCAAATGCAACCATCACAACTCCAAGATTAAGAGAGCAATCAAAACCTATTAGCCAGGGTGCCAACTTCGTATCTCACTCAGGATACAGTATGACCTCTGCTACTTCAACAAATATGGAACAAACAATCAGATTTAGTTTGCCTATCATTAATCCAAATGGTGATTTGTCTGTGCGTTTGAAACCAGTTACTTTTAACGTGGACCAAGGTGGTGGTGGTGCCGCTACTAGCAATGACCCGTACAGTAACTCTAATTATTATTATAGAGCAAACCCACTATACTTGGATGCAAATCCAAATGGTGGTACTAGTAACAAGACTGTTACAGAAGAACTTGAATTCCAAACTATCTATCTTCCAACTAGTAAATTGCCAGAAGGTGAGACTAGATTAGTTAGAGAAGGTGAAAAAGGACAACGTCAAATTACCTATAAAGTTCATCGATTAGGTAATGAAACAATCCTAGGCTTGCCAATTAGTAATAGAGTTACTAAAGAAGCTAAACCACGTATTGTTCAAATCGGTGTCGCTAAAGAATTCATTGAAACTGTAAAACCACGTGTTGATCAAAATAAAATCGGTGATACCAATAACCTCACTTTCTATCTTGATAATGATGGTAACGGTGTTTACACTGAAGGTGTAGACGAACTTGTTCAAAGAATTGCTATTAAAGATGGTGCTAAAGGTGAAAAAGGAGACCAAGGTGAACGCGGTCTCACTGGGG
>AQTU01000059.1:0-4851 GCA_000385835.1 Streptococcus mitis 13/39
CATTCAAATATACTTTTAAATATCAAAATACAGATGATAAAAGATTTATAAAAAAATCAAACGGATTAAATTAATAAATATACAAGAAACGACATATTTAGAAATAATTTTCAATTCAAAATAATATACATTTATACAGAGAAAGCGGATTCGAAAGTGTGTTTAAATATCAAAAAACAGTGGAAAAGTTAAAATTTAAAGATAATTTAATAAAATTCAGACAATTTTTACTATTTTTAGAGAATGACATATATAAAAATTGAATTTTTTATGTTATTTTCAAGCAAATAAATTGAATATTGCTAGATGGTATGATAGAATGAATATACATGTTTCAGAAGAAAAGTAGTATATGGAGGAATTCCTTTGTTTATGAATGGAATGAAGGGGTTTTAATTTTTACTATATCTATAAACATGATATAAAACAAAAGGAGGTTGTTAGTCTCGATGAAAGGCAAGCAACAACAAGATTTTAGAGTAGAAAAATACATCCGTTATGGGATTCGTAAATATAGCTTTGGAGCAGCGTCAGTAGCGATTGCAGCTGGATTGATGTTCCTTGGAAGTGGTGCGGTATCAGCAACGGAAGTTCAAGGTGCTGAAGCATCAGTAGCAGCAACTACTGCGCCAGCAAATCAAGCGGATCCTAATAAAGAGAAGGAAGCCGTTAAGCCAGAAACTAAAGTAGCGGAAGCTAAACCAGAGGTTAAAGCAGAAAAATCTAAACCAGAGGAAACTCCGAAAGAAGTAGTAGCTCCTAAATTGGATAAGACTCAATTAGAAGCTTATGTTAACCAGGTAGCAGGAAATATAGCTGCAGGTAAATATGCAAACAAGACAGACGAAAGTTTGGCTCTTTTGAATGCAGATTTGGAAGCGGCAAAAGCAGCTCTTTCAAGTGCTACTAGTCAAGATGAGTTAAAAGCTGCTTACAACAAACTTGTAACAACTGTAAACTCAAAACTACAAAACAAACCAGTTGAGAAAAAAGAAACTCCAGCAGTTGATACTACAAATGGTAAAGAAACTGTAGGGAAGAAAGCGGAAAACACTGAGAAAAAATCTGAGTCAAACGCAATTGAAAACACTGGTTCTAAAGATGAACGTAATGGCAAGGAACTAGTCCAAGGTTCACACTTACGTTCAGCTAACGAAGGATACACAGCTGCTTCTACAGAACTAAGAAAAGAAAATGGTGAATTTCTTGGTTCTACAGGTAAATCTTACAAAGTACTAGATGGTAACGCTAATTATAAAATTTATGTTCATGGATATCAATCTGAGAACACTGATGTACCTGCGGCTAATAGTGGACAAGCAGGGGTTAGTGGGCGTACAGACATCCCTTTATCAAAAACAGAAGCTCAAAAAGTGGGACGTGAAGCAGAACTATGGAAAGGGAAACTTCGTGCTACTGGTAAAGCTAACAACAATAATGTATGGGGTGCAGGTGGACCTTACGAATACTTAGCTACAGAAATCTACGGATATACTTATCAGCAAGGAGACCACTATGTATATCTTACAGATGTAAAAAAACGTTTTAGTTTATCACCAGAGGCAACTGCTGCAGGATACACAATTGCAAAAGTTGAAGCGAGCAACTTACCTCCTGGATTAGCTTATAATGCAACTACAGATACTGTAGAAGGATATGTAGCATCTACTCTTCAAAACGGTGTATATGACATGCGCTATATTGTAACTGTAGAGAAAGGTGGAGCTACTCAGCAAGTTACTTTCAGAGACTTAACAGCTGGATGGATTGGATGGCAAGATAGCTCTGCACCACGTATTCAAGGGTCATCAAAATTAGTAACAATAGGCGATCAAGTTAATCATAATATTAAATATGTTGATAACGATGGAATGAGTCGTGATGAAAGAACTGATTATGTATACAGAGATGGTGGAGCAAAAGTTGTTGCCGGTTCAAAAACAGCTTCTGGAACCACGAAGGGAGCAACCTTTACTGCAGTTGATGGATCTAAAATAAATACCGAGAACGGACCACAAACTGTCACAGCCCATACAGCCATAAACGGTAATTATACGGGAAGTAAAACTTCGATAAATGATGTTGTACCAGGATTAAATTACGATCCAAAAACTGGAGATATTACTGGAACAGCGTCAGAAGCTGGAATTTATACAGCAACTGTTTATGCGAAAGACTATAATAACACAACCAACGCGAAAAATCAGGATTGGAATATGTATGGTCAAGAAGCCCATGAAAATATTACAATCGCAGTAGCACCTAAAATTACTGTTAAGAATGTTGAAGCTTATGCAACAAATGTACCTATGACAATTTCAAAAGGTGCTAATAAAGCGGAAATTACAATGCCAGATGGAACAGTTACAAAACTTGAAGTTAAAAATGGAAACTGGACAGTAGCTGCAGGTACTACAAACACGGCTGTACAAGAAGGTGCGGTATTAGGAGCTGCATCTACAACAGGAGATTCAACTGTTAACTTAACTGTAACACCAGAATCTACTAAATATGTAGGTGTGGATAATATTGTAGCAAAAGCAACAACTGATAAGGTTAAAGCGAATATTCAACGTGAATTTGCTATGGTAACTGACGCAGCAGGAAACACATACAAAGCAATGTTTAACAGTGCAACAGGTAAATATTCATTACCTACAGAAAAAGCTTATGAATTAACAGACAATGGTAATGGTACATCAACTCTTATTGAACGTCGTGTTTATACAGATGCTCAAGCAAATGGTGATGTTAAATTCGTTGTTTATGAATTTGAACGTACATGGAATAGAACATCTTCAGCGGCAACATTAGTAGATAAAATTGCTGAAATCCGTAAAAATGGTGAGGTAACAGCAGTAGGTAATGTTACACGTACAGAGACTTTAATTAAAAAAGATAACACATCTTCAGAACAAGGAATGGTAGTTACAGTAAGTTATGACTCAGTAACAAACCAATGGACATCTTCTGACGGTACAGCGGTAACAGCTAAAGAATCAAATGCTGGTTGGGAAGTAGAAACAGCATCAGGATTTAAAGGGTATGTAGCATACCGTGAAGCATCTTCTACAGATGTAGCATCAATTCAAAATGCTAAACCAACAGGGACTTCAACAAGTTATTCAGAAGCAAAAGGTACATCAGTAGACTTAATTAAATCAACTAAAGCAAATGTAGCATTCGCAGATACAATCGATGACAAATCATCAGCAACAGATTCTGATACTATTAAAACAAAAGTAACAGCAACTGCACCAGACGGAACAGTCACTACTTTTGATGGAGCTCAAGCTGAAGAAACTGCCTATATCACGGCTCAACGTACTGCGGCAGCTAAAACTCAAGCAGCTGCAACTGCTGTAAAAGAATATCAAGATACACAAAATGAATTAGCACGTCTTCAAGAACTATTAGATCGTCAAACAAGAATGGTAGAAGATGCTCAAAAAGCATTAGATAACTTAAAATTGCGTTCGATTTCTCCAACATCTCAAGATTTAGCAGAGAAAAGACTTGCGCGTGTTAAAGAGTTGAAAGCATCTATAGAAACACAATTAGAAACAGCTAAAGCAAATCTATCGACAAAAAATACTGAAGTAGAGTCAGCGCGTACTGCAGCTTTAGAAGCTGAAAGAGCGGTAGAAACTGCGCGTGCAGCTCTTAAAACAGCTGCAGAAGCAAACTTAGCTAAAGCTAACGCTTATGTATTATCTCAAAAAGGACGTTACAAAGTAACAGTAAGCGCAGTAGATTCAAATGGGGTTGTAACAACTCCAACAGTAGGGGGAACAGATGCTGGAGAAGTAACAGAAGATGCAGTAGCAGAAACAACTTACTACATCGTAGTAACAGATCCAGAGAAATCATCAGGAGCTCAAGGTCAAAAACAAACTGACTCAATGGCAGATAATTTCAATGATGGAAAAGAAGGAACTACAGTATCAGATTACAAACTAGTAGATCCAGCAACAGGAAACAAAGCTTCTTCAGTAACAACTGCAGAAGGGACTTACACAGTAGATCCAACAACAGGTGAAGTAAGCTTCACTCCTGCAGAAGGATTTGTAGGAACAGCTACACCGATGAAAGTTTCAGCGAATGTAACATTCAACGATGAATCAGGAAATCCAGTAACAGTAGCGGTAGAAAATACATATACACCAACTGTATACGGAATTGACCCAGCTGATGATGAAACGACTGGAAAACAAGGTCAAACACAAACATCTATTTCAGGGAAAGAGCGCTTTGAAGAACTAAACACTGCGACTAATACACCTGATGGAACAAATGTAGACTGGACAACAGCTGCATACTCACTAGAAGGAGCTAATGCTGAAGGTAAAGTGGTAGTTGATGGAGAAGGAACATACTCAATCGATCCAACAACAGGTGTAGTAACATTTGAACCACTTCCAACATTTACAGGAAAAGCTAAAGGTGTTAATGTACAAGTATCAGTAACAGCAACTGACTCAGAAGGAAACAAAGTTCCAGTTACTTCAAAAGGAAAATATACTCCAGAAGTAACACCAGTAACACCGACAGGAGCACCAGTTACATCTGAAGGTAAACAAGGTCAAGAACAAACAGGTAAACCTGTCTTTACACAAGGTGATGAAACAGCACCAATTACAATCAACGAACAGCAACCAGCTAAATTCGTAGTAAATGGACAACCAGTTGATGACAAAGAAATTCCAGCAACAAAAGATGGAAAAGAAGTTGGTAAATACGTAATCGATCCATTAACAGGTGTTGTAACCTTTAAACCAAATAAAGACTTCACAGGCACACCAGATCCAGCAACTGTTGAAGCTAAAGATAAGAATGGAACACCAGCTACAG
>AQTU01000060.1:0-4749 GCA_000385835.1 Streptococcus mitis 13/39
GAGTATATCGAGTGTGCGATAGTGGGGCAATCACAATTCCTCTTTAAGGTCAGTTATGCTGATGGTCAAAAGGCTTACCGTGTCGATCTTCCTGACCTACTCACGAAGACAGACTGGCAGATTATCAAAGCATTTTTAGATGCTCTGCTTGCTTATACAGGAACTGAGATTGAAGGACTAGATGGTTTTGATTTTGAAGCTTATTTCCAAGCAAGTATTCAAGCCCATCTGACAGACACTGCAGCCCGTTTTACGATTTGCCAAGGAATTTTTAATCCTGTTTTCTTTAGTCATGAGGACTTGAAAAGCTTTTTAGAAGAAGATGGCTTGGCACAGTTTGAAGCGCGTGTGCGTGCGGTTCAAGAGACAGATGCCTACTTTGCAAAAGTTTCCTTCTATCAGGATGGAGAAGGCCAAGTGCACGGTGTTTACCATCTGGCTCAAGGGGTCAAGACCGTTTTTCCGAGAGAACCATTTGTACCTGCAGCCTATATTGAGCAATTGGTGGATAAGGAAGTCCAGTGGGAAATTGACTTTGTTCAAATCACAGGAGATGGCTCTAAACCAGAAGACTATGAAGCCACTGCCCGCTTGAACTATGCAAAATTCCTAGAGTCACTACCATCAGCATCTTACCACCAACTAGACGCCAATCAATTAGAAGTGCAACCCATCTTAGACAAAGATTTTAAAGTATTAGCACAAGAAAAGTAAAGCAGGTCAAGTGACTTGCTTTTTTGACATAGAAAAAATCCTGCCATGAAAGACAGGATTAAAGTTTAAAGAAAGGCTAAGATACGAAGATAATCTCCAATCAGTGCCACTTCAGCTACAAAGAAGAGGAGGATAATCACTCCGTTCACAAGGACAGACAAGAATAATTGATAGAAGGAGTCGGTTTCACTTGATTGACTTGGTCTTGTAATGATATGGAGACTGGCAAGCAGAATGATTCCAATGCTAATCACACACAGGAGAGCTGTAAATCGTAGGCTATCAAAGAAGGCAAAGAAACTAGCAATAGCAGTGAGGAAGATTGGAATTGCCAAGAGTTGACTATATTGTTGGAGAACCTTTTCTAGCGTCCAGTCCTTTTCTTGATAGATAAATCTCTCACGACGAAACTACCCAAGAGGAATGAAAAGAAGAAGAGTGTTGTTGCTACTAGGATAGAGATAATCGAAAAGAGATTCAATGAAGCAAATTGTTCAGGGAAGTGATTATGCATAGTTGCTATATGTCCATAGTAGGCTTGTTTGATGTGGTAGATACTAAAGAAAAAGGAAGACGCAGAAAACAGAATGAGCAAGAGAAAGGCTGTGTAACTGTGTGTGCTACTTGTTTCAAGCTTGCTTGTAGGAGATTTGAGAGCCTCCACTAGCCAAGACCAAAAATCAAGCGCTTGCTCTTTCCATCTATCCGTAGATTTTGGAGCTTGGTCGGGGATATAGGGACTTTCTAAGGATTGACTGATAAGAAGGGGCTCTTTCGTGGTTGGTTTTTGCTGAGGAAGTGCTTCTTGACTCTCTTCAGCTATAGTGACTTTTTCTGTTGCTTTAGAAAGGTCTTGCTCTTCCTCAGTAGAATCTAATGCTTTCTTTTCTTCTATTTCTGTTCTCGCTTCATCGTTTTCAGGCGTTTCAATTTTCTCTTCTTGCTGGCTTTCAAGTTCGACTTTAGCTTGAGAGACTTCCTCCTCTACTTGAGTATTTTTTTCAATTGGTGTATCGAGATCGGCTATCGTTTCTTCAGCCTTATCTGCAACCTCTTGAGCTTGCTCTTCAGGTTTGTTCTTGCTTGTTGTTTTTACAAAATCATTACTTTCAAACCATTCTTGTTTCATGGTAGAACCTCCTTTTTAGTTAGATAAATATGCTTCCATAGTAGCAGATGTAAGCGCTTTTGTCAACGTCTGATTGGTGTGGATACTAGAATGATATCATTATCAGCTCTAGCAATGAGTTGATCCTTGACACCAGCTTTTTCAGTTTTGTAAGGGTTACTTAATTCTGTGTATTTTGATCCAGGTTTTTCTCTTGTAGCTTGTAAGATAGAACCATAGTTACTTGAGATGTCCCAATTAATTCGTTGGCTTTCTTTTTGCGTCAGAGTGATTGAGAGATGGTCTTTAGAAGTTAATTCCACCTTGCCGTGAACTTGGATATTTTCAGCGTGGAAGTGATGTTCTGTTGACTCTAGCTGACTATCTGTAAGGTCTGTATCAAAGATATTGATAATATTTGGTGTTGTGAGTTTACTGTTTTTGATACGACTTCCTTCAATTCGGAGGAGATAGCTATTATTGGTATTGATGGTCGCATTTTCAAGACTAGCATTAGTGATACTGGTTTGACCGCGATTTGCTGAGATGTTGATCCCTTTTAGACTTCTTCCCTTTGGAACTTGGAGAATAACTTCATTAAAACGACTAGAGTAGCTACTTGCGATATGGAGAATCCCGCCAATTCCAGAAGAGAGAAATGGAGTTTCAGACAGTTTCTTATCAATGAGGCTTAGAGTTTTGTCGTTTTGATTTGTGACAAGATCTTGGTTAGCAGAAATAGATGGATGATAAGAAATATGGATTTGATCATCGAAAGAGTCTGTGATGGTGAGCGCGTGTTGGTGGAGCGTAATATCTAGGTTTTCGACTTCCTTGCCAAAGGTCAGCTCTTCCATCTGACTATCATAGACAGGTTCCTTGGACATGGCAAGTAGGCTCTTGATTCCGTCAGATTGGATGCCTACAAAGAGCAGGATAAATCCGATAACGGTAGTCACCACACCAAAAATGAGAAATCCTTTTGTCAATTTACGCATGCTGGTCACCTCTCTTTCCTTTTTTGAGAACAAATTGCACCAGGCGAACAATGAGTAGGCCGAAGAAGCGGGCTACATAGGAAATACCTAGTAAGACTAGTGAAGAAGCACCGATAGCCAGTAAACCAGCACCAAAAATCAAGATAAAGGCTGATTTAGCTTGGGCTAAGACAGTGAAACTTTCAACTAAAAATAGGAATCCGCCGATGATACCAAGTATGGAAACCGCAAAGAAAGCCAAGATGACAGTCAAGGCTGCCACAAGGATTGCGAACAGGGTCACGAGGATGGCGATTCCCAGAGGAATACCGATAGGGGCTGCAAGGAGAGCTAACAAGGCGATATGCAAAATTTGTCGGTTATTCTTTTGAGCGGGTGCTTCATTGATTTTTTTATCGAGAAGATTGGAGAGAACTTCGTGGGCCGCTTCTTTGGGAGTTCCCAAGCTAGCGATGAGTTCTTCTTCTCCTTCGACTCCAGCATCGTCAAAGAGTTCCCTGAAATAGTCCATGGCTTCAATTTGGTCAGCCTGAGGCAGTTTTTTGAGATAGAGTTCTAGCTGAGTCAGGTATTCAGTTCTTGTCATGGCGGATACTCCCTTCTATGATGCCATTGATGGTGTCTGTATAGAGTGCCCATTCATCTTTTAGGGTCACGAGCTGTTCTATACCACCATTTGTCAAGGAGTAGTATTTGCGCATGCGACCTTGGAACTCTCTAGAATAGGTTGTCAGAAAGCTATTGCCTTCCAATTTTTTTAGGATAGGATAGAGTGTAGATTCTTTGATATTAGCGATCAGCTTAATGGTTTGGCTAATCTCATAACCATAAGAATCATCCTGCTCCAGTACGGCCAAGATGAGAAATTCAATCAAGGCAGAGGATGTTGGAAAGTACATGGGGAACCTCCTTTTCTAATGTGTAAGATTTTTATATATAATTTTTCTACACATACATTGTACATCTAAATGAAAGCCCTGTCAAGAGAAATGTGTAAAATTTTTATATATAAAAAACTTCTAGCCAAAACTAGAAGTTTAGAGGATTTTATCAGCTCTGTCTACTGTAAAGAGGGCCACAGTCATGATGATATCGACGAGTAAGAGGGCAGCTACAGCTGGCACCCAAGAGTGGAAAAGGTCAAAACTGTAACCAAAGAGGGTTGGCCCAAAGGCTGCTAGGATATAGCCTCCTGTTTGAGATAAGCCAGACAATTGGGCTGTCTTTTCAGGGGCGCTTGTTTTGAGTGAAAAGTTGACCATGAGATAAGGGAAGAGGGCGCTGGTTGCAGTTCCGATGAGGAGATGGATGGCAAGCCAGTAAAAGAAATTACCGATTGGGAAAAAGAGCATGGAAATGCCAATCACGCCAGCTAGTGAAACCAAAGTGAGCATGAGCTGACGGTTACGAGTTGACAAGCTGGTTGTCAGGCTTGGGATGGTCATTGAAAAAGGAATGCTAATCAGAGAAAAGATAGAAGTCAGCAAGCCAGCTTCGTGACTGGATAGGCCTGCGTGGATAGCCATGGTAGGTAGCCAGGTCATAGCTGTGTAAAAGAGCAAGGATTGGAAACCTGCAAAGACAATCACTGCCCAGACCTGTTTGTTACGAATGACCTTTGTTTTGCTTTTTTGTTTGGTTTGTGGAGCCAGTCTGTGATTATAGCGGTGATTAGGGAGCCAGACCAAAAAAGTTGCCAGACAGAGCAGGGTGAGGAGGATGATAAGGCCTTTCCAAGAGCTGGCTTGTGTAATAGGCACAGCCAGATAGGAAGCCAGAGCCGTCGCAATCCCCATAGAGGTTACATATAAGGTGGTCAGAAAACCAATCTTCTTTGGTTGATTGGCTTGGATGAGACTAGGAAGCAGCACATTGATGACTGCGATACTTGCTCCAACCATCAAGGTTCCTAGATAGAGCAGGGGCAGA
>AQTU01000061.1:0-3969 GCA_000385835.1 Streptococcus mitis 13/39
CAATCTTGCAACCAACATTAAAGATGGTGGACCAGGTGTTCGGAATGCCATTCTTGAAATTGTCGGTGGAGTTATGGTCGGGGCTGCTGGAGCCTTTGTAACCCAGATTTCAATTTAGGAGGATAAACAATGACATGAATCTTAGTTTAGTCTCACCCTTTGTTTACCTTGCATCTGAAAAAATATCAGCTGAAAATTTATTTGAAGGATTTAATGTAGATTTACAATCTACGGCAGATCTGATTAAATCTCTATCTAGCTACAATCCAACTGTTTGGACTTATATGTCTAGTATTACTAAAAGTGTTATGCAACCTCTTGGAGTTGCGATTTTATCAGTTGTTCTCATCCTAGAATTTTCGAAGATGGCTAAGAAAATTGCTAACTCAGGTGGAGCGATGACCTTTGAAGCATTAGCCCCGATGTTGATTAGTTATATTATGGTCGCAGTTGTAATTACCAATACTACTGTTATTGTAGAAGCCATCATCGGTATTGCGAGTCACGCCATTGAACAAGTGGCCTCGATTGTGGCTCACGGTGGGGCGAAGTATGATACCATCTCTGGATTAAAGGGGTCAGGATTTATTGGCCGGATGATTGTGGGCTTTTTCGCCCTCCTCATTTGGCTTGTTCGAATAGTAAGTGCAGCCATGGTTAATCTTTTGGTATCCATTCGATTTATTCAACTCTACCTTATGATTCCATTTGCCCCTCTTACGATTCCAACATTTTTAAGCGATGAATGGAAATCTATTGGTATTGGCTATTTAAAAAATATTATGGTCTATGCGGTACAAGGGGTTCTTATTTTTCTGATTGTTTCGCTTGTTCCTTTATTTGAATCTGCTGGGAAAATAGCTGTTTCAAATGGTGCAGGAGTCTTGCAATCACTTGCGATTATGTTTGGTAGTTTAATACAAGCTATCTTACTGATTATTGCCCTCGTTGGTTCTCAACGTACGGCTCGCTCAATCTTAGGTATGTAATTAGATAAAGGCTAGGAAGTGAATGCTTCTTAGCCTTTTTAGAAAGGAAAGTCATGAATACACGTGTCTTTAAAGACATCTCAAAATACCAACACAGGGCTTGGTTAGGCTTCACTACAAGGCAAATCATCTTTGTTTTACCAGCCTTTATTGTCACAATTATTGTTTTGGGTTTGAATCTCTTTTTCTGGCAATTTGGAGATTGGTTTGTTTACGGTTTTGTGTTTGCTTTTACCATCCCCCTAATGCTTTTTGGAGTCTATAAACCCAATGATTTATATTTTGAACATTATTTGAAATACCGTCTTCATTTTGAACTAACGGTTCCCCTACGCACAATTACAGGAAAGAAAGGACCTGAACATGAAAAGAAAATCAAATACATTAAAGAAACAAAAAACTTCAATGACTAATAAAAAGGAAGAAGTTAAAGGGAAAAAAGAGGAAGTGTTACCCTCTACGGCTAATACTCTTTCCTATCAAGCCCTGTATCAAAATGGTCTGATGCAGGTAAAAGAAGATTATTTCTCACAAAGTTATTTACTTGGTGACGTCAATTACCAGACCGTTGGTTTAGAAGATAAGGGGGCAATCATTGAGAAGTATTCTGATTTGATTAACTCTTTAGACGACCAAACCAACTTCCAATTGACCATCTTTAATAAAAGATTGAATTTAGAAAAGTTTAGACAAAGTGTTTTGTATGAGGAAAAAGAAGATGGATATGATACCTATCGTAAAGAATTGAATCGGATGATGAATCAGAATTTAGACAGTGGTGAAAATAATTTTTCAGCTGTGAAACTGATTAGCTTTGGTAGAAAGGATTCTAATCCCAAACAATCCTATCGTTCCTTGTCCCAAATAGGAGAATATTTCAAGAGTGGTTTCTCAGAAATTGATGCACGATTTGAATCCTTGGCTGGAGAAGAGCGTGTCAACTTGTTGGCCGATATGCTTAGAGGAGAACACCATCTTCCTTTTTCTTACTGTGATTTAACGAGATCTGGTCAGACAACTCGTCACTTCATAGCACCTAATCTCTTAGATTTCAAAAACAAGAATTACCTACAAATCAATGACCGCTTGTTGCAGATTGTCTATGTCAGAGACTACGGTATGGAGTTAGGAGATCAGTTTATCAGAGACCTCATGCAAGGAGATTTGGAATTGATTGTGAGCCTCCATGCTCAAAGTTCGACCAAGGCGGATGCCATGAAGAAACTACGAACAAAGAAGACCTTGATGGAATCCCAAAAGATTGGGGAACAACAAAAACTTGCTCGTACAGGTATCTATTTGGAAAAAGTAGGTCATGTATTAGAAAGCAATATCGATGAAGCTGAGGAACTCTTAAAAACCATGACAGAGACAGGAGATAAACTATTTCAAACAGTCTTCTTGATTGGTGTTTTTGGTCAGGATGAAGAAGAACTCAAACAAGCCCTAGACACTATTCAACAAGTGGCCGGCTCAAATGACCTAATGATTGATAAACTTCCATATATGCAAGAAGCAGCCTTTAATAGTTTGCTGCCATTTGGTTGTGATTTTTTAGAGGGAGTATCGCGGAGTTTATTAACGTCCAATATAGCAGTGAACTCTCCTTGGACTTCAGTAGACTTACAAGACCGTAGTGGGAAATATTACGGTATCAATCAAATCTCAAGCAATATTATTACCATTGATCGTAGCCTATTAAATACACCGTCTGGTCTGATTTTAGGAACATCTGGAGCTGGGAAAGGATGGCAACCAAGCATGAAATTATCACGACCAAAATCAAGGAATCTGGTGAAAATACAGAAATTATCATCGTGGATCCAGAAGCAGAATATAGTGTCATTGGCCGGGCTTTTGGGGGAGAAATGATTGATATTGCGCCTGATTCCCAAACCTATCTCAATGTCCTTGACTTGTCTGAAGAAAATATGGATGAAGATCCTGTAAAGGTAAAATCAGAATTTCTTTTATCCTTTATCGGCAAGTTATTGGATAGAAAAATGGATGGAAGAGAAAAATCGATTATCGACCGAGTCACCAGACTCACCTATCAGTCTTTTAAAGAACCTTCTTTGGAAGAATGGGTCTTTGTCTTGAGTCAACAACCAGAAGAAGAAGCGCAGAATTTGGCACTTGATATGGAACTGTATGTCGAAGGTTCTCTTGATATTTTTTCTCATAAAACAAACATTCAGACAGGATCCAATTTCTTAATCTATAATGTTAAAAAGTTAGGAGATGAGCTGAAACAAATCGCCCTTATGGTGGTTTTTGATCAGATATGGAATCGTGTTGTTCGGAACCAAAAATTAGGGAAGAAGACCTGGATTTATTTTGATGAAATGCAGCTTCTCTTATTAGATAAATATGCCAGTGATTTCTTCTTTAAATTGTGGAGTCGTGTCAGAAAATATGGAGCCAGTCCGACTGGAATAACTCAAAACGTCGAAACCTTATTGTTAGATCCAAATGGTAGACGGATTATTGCAAATAGTGAATTTATGATTCTCCTCAAGCAAGCAAAAAATGATAGAGAAGAACTGGTTCAACTCTTAGGATTGTCAAAAGAACTTGAAAAATACCTAGTCAATCCAGAAAAAGGGGCAGGACTGATAAAAGCTGGTTCCGTTGTCGTTCCCTTTAAAAATAAGATTCCTCAAGGTACTCAATTGTTTGATATTATGAGTACGGATCCTGATAAAATGGCTTCTAACTAAGGGGAAGTATAATGAAGGATAAGAGAAAAATCATACGTGCCCGAAAGGCATTTAGAAGAAGTCTAAAAGATGAGAAGAAATTCTTGAAACAAGGAAAGAAGGAGGTGAAGAAACAGAAAAAAGATTCCGCTGTACTGGATGAAAAAGCATGGAAAAAAGAGATAAAAGAAAAGCTAGAGGGGATGAGAGAAGCTTCAAAGGCTAGAGTAAAACAAGCAAATGAAGACTACAATCACATCCTTCAAAATAGTCCTCCATTC
>AQTU01000062.1:0-3910 GCA_000385835.1 Streptococcus mitis 13/39
TAACCTTGCAACCAATATTAAAGATGGTGGACCAGGTGTTAGGAATGCCATTCTGGAAATTGTCGGTGGTGTTATGGTAGGGGCTGCTGGAGCCTTTGTAACCCAGATTTCAATTTAGGAGGATAAACAATGACATGAATCTTAGTTTAGTCTCACCCTTTGTTTACCTTGCATCTGAAAAAATATCAGCTGAAAATTTATTTGAAGGATTTAATGTAGATTTACAATCTACGGTAGATCTGATTAAATCGCTATCTAGCTACAATCCAACCGTTTGGACTTATATGTCTAGTATTACTAAAAGTGTCATGCAGCCTCTTGGAGTTGCGATTTTATCGGTTGTTCTCATCCTAGAATTTTCGAAGATGGCAAAGAAAATTGCTAACTCAGGAGGAGCGATGACCTTTGAAGCATTAGCACCGATGTTGATTAGTTATATCATGGTCGCAGTCGTGATTACCAACACTACCGTGATTGTAGAAGCCATCATCGGGATTGCGAGTCACGCCATTGAACAAGTGGCTTCGATTGTGGCTCACGGTGGGGCAAAGTATGATACCATCTCTGGATTAAAAGGTTCAGGATTTATTGGCCGGATGATTGTGGGCTTTTTCGCCCTCCTCATTTGGCTTGTTCGGATAGTAAGTGCGGCCATGGTCAATCTTTTGGTATCTATTCGATTTATTCAACTCTACCTTATGATTCCATTTGCCCCTCTTACGATTCCAACATTTTTAAGTGATGAGTGGAAGTCTATTGGTATTGGCTATTTAAAAAATATTATGGTTTATGCGGTACAAGGGGTTCTCATTTTTCTGATTGTTTCTCTTGTTCCTTTGTTTGAATCTGCTGGGAAAATAGCTGTTTCAAATGGTGCGGGAGTCTTGCAATCACTTGCGATTATGTTTGGTAGTTTGATACAAGCTATCTTACTGATTATTGCCCTCGTTGGTTCTCAACGTACGGCTCGCTCAATTTTAGGTATGTAATTAGATAAAGGCTAGGAAGTGATTGCTTCTTAGCCTTTTTAGAAAGGAAAGTCATGAATACACGTGTCTTTAAAGACATCTCAAAATACCAACACAGGGCTTGGTTAGGTTTCACCACAAGACAAATCATCTTTGTTTTACCAGCCTTTATTGTCACAATTATTGTTTTGGGCTTGAATCTCTTTTTCTGGCAATTTGGAGATTGGTTTGTTTACGGTTTTGTGTTTGCTTTTACCATCCCCCTCATGCTTTTTGGAGTCTATAAACCCAATGATTTATATTTTGAACATTATTTGAAATACCGTCTTCATTTTGAATTAACGGTTCCCCTACGCACAATTACAGGAAAGAAAGGACCTGAACATGAAAAGAAAATCAAATACATTAAAGAAACAAAAAACTTCAATGACAAATAAAAAGGAAGAAGTTAAAGGGAAAAAAGAGGAAGTTTTACCCTCAACGGCTAATACTCTTTCCTATCAAGCCCTGTATCAAAATGGTCTGATGCAGGTAAAAGAAGATTATTTCTCACAAAGCTATTTACTTGGTGATGTCAATTACCAGACCGTTGGTTTAGAAGATAAGGGCGCAATCATTGAGAAGTATTCTGATTTGATTAACTCACTAGATGATCAAACCAACTTCCAATTGACTATCTTTAATAAAAGATTGAATTTAGAAAAGTTTAGACAAAGTGTTTTGTATGAGGAAAAAGAAGATGGATATGATAGCTATCGTAAAGAATTGAATCGGATGATGAATCAGAATTTAGACAGTGGTGAAAATAATTTTTCAGCTGT
The DNA here is from genome assembly GCA_000385835.1 of Streptococcus mitis 13/39. Classification (GTDB taxonomy): domain Bacteria; phylum Bacillota; class Bacilli; order Lactobacillales; family Streptococcaceae; genus Streptococcus; species Streptococcus mitis_AI. The sequence continues at coordinate 1,790 of AQTU01000062.1, forward strand.
GAAACTGATTAGCTTTGGTAGAAAGGATTCTAATCCCAAACAAGCTTATCGTTCCTTGTCTCAAATTGGAGAATATTTCAAGAGTGGTTTCTCAGAAATTGATGCACGATTTGAATCCTTGGCTGGAGAAGAGCGTGTGAACTTGTTGGCAGATATGCTTAGAGGAGAACACCATCTTCCTTTTTCTTACCGTGATTTAACGAAATCTGGTCAGACAACTCGTCACTTCATAGCGCCTAATCTCTTAGATTTCAAAAACAAGAATTACCTACAAATCAATGACCGCTTATTGCAGATTGTCTATGTCAGAGACTACGGTATGGAATTAGGAGATCAGTTTATCAGAGACCTCATGCAAGGAGATTTGGAATTGATTGTGAGCCTCCATGCTCAAAGTTCGACCAAGGCAGATGCCATGAAGAAACTACGAACGAAGAAAACCTTGATGGAATCCCAAAAGATTGGGGAACAACAAAAACTAGCTCGTACAGGTATCTATTTGGAAAAAGTAGGTCATGTATTAGAAAGCAATATCGATGAAGCTGAGGAACTCCTAAAAACTATGACCGAGACAGGAGATAAACTATTTCAAACGGTCTTCTTGATTGGTGTTTTTGGTCAGGACGAAGAAGAACTTAAACAAGCTCTAGACACGATTCAACAAGTGGCCGGCTCAAATGACCTAATGATTGATAAACTTCCATATATGCAAGAAGCAGCCTTTAATAGTTTGCTGCCATTTGGTTGTGATTTTTTAGAGGGAGTATCACGGAGTTTATTAACGTCCAATGTAGCAGTAAACTCTCCTTGGACTTCAGTAGACTTACAAGACCGTAGTGGGAAATATTACGGTATCAATCAAATCTCAAGTAATATTATTACAATTGATCGTAGCCTATTAAATACACCGTCTGGTCTGATTTTAGGGACATCTGGAGCTGGGAAAGGATGGCAACCAAGCATGAAATTATCACGACCAAAATCAAGGAATCTGGTGAAAATACCGAAATTATCATCGTGGATCCAGAAGCAGAATACAGTGTCATTGGACGAGCTTTTGGGGGAGAAATGATTGATATTGCGCCCGATTCCCAAACCTATCTCAATGTCCTTGACTTGTCTGAGGAAAATATGGATGAGGATCCTGTTAAGGTAAAATCAGAATTTCTTTTATCCTTTATCGGCAAGTTATTGGATAGAAAAATGGATGGGAGAGAAAAATCGATTATCGACCGAGTCACTAGACTCACCTATCAGTCATTTAAAGAGCCTTCTTTGGAAGAATGGGTTTTTGTCTTGAGTCAACAACCAGAAGAAGAAGCGCAGAATTTGGCACTTGATATGGAACTGTATGTAGAAGGTTCTCTTGATATTTTTTCTCATAAGACCAATATTCAGACAGGATCTAATTTCTTGATTTATAACGTTAAGAAGTTAGGAGATGAGCTGAAACAAATCGCCCTTATGGTTATTTTTGATCAGATATGGAATCGTGTCGTTCGGAACCAAAAATTAGGGAAGAAGACCTGGATCTACTTTGATGAAATGCAGCTTCTTTTATTAGATAAATATGCCAGTGATTTCTTCTTTAAATTGTGGAGTCGTGTCAGAAAATATGGAGCTAGTCCGACTGGGATAACTCAAAATGTTGAAACCTTATTGTTAGATCCAAATGGTAGACGGATTATTGCAAATAGTGAATTTATGATTCTCCTCAAGCAAGCAAAAAATGATAGAGAAGAACTGGTTCAACTCTTAGGCTTGTCAAAAGAACTCGAAAAATACCTAGTCAATCCAGAAAAAGGGGCAGGACTGATAAAAGCTGGTTCCGTTGTCGTTCCCTTTAAAAATAAGATTCCTCAAGGTACTCAATTGTTTGATATCATGAGTACGGATCCTGATAAAATGGCTTCTAATTAAGGGGAAGGTAAATGAAGGATAAAAGAGAAATCATACGTGCCCGAAAGGCATTTAGAAGAACCCTAAAAGATGAGAAGAAATTCTTGAAAAAAGGAAAGAAGGAGGTGAGGAAACAGAAAAAAGATTCCGCTGTACTGGATAATAAAGCATGGAAAAAAGAGATAAAAGAAAAGCTAGAGGAGATGAGAGAAGCTTCAAAGG
>AQTU01000063.1:0-2915 GCA_000385835.1 Streptococcus mitis 13/39
TAGTGAGGAAGACGCCCAAACCGCAAACTTTATCGGGAATATCGTAGGAGGCTATGTGACCTCCTCAGCAGCCAGCAAGTTTAGTCTCAATAAGGTGAAAGTAGATGTCGAAGCACCGAAGTATAGTACGAAAGAACTAGATGCCTATTTTAGAAAAAGCCAACAAAGTTTTACAAATGCAGAAGCTGAGGGGGTACGAATTTATACAAGTAATGATTATACCTACATTAATAACTACTTAAGAGGGTTCAGTGACGATTTAGGCCATATTTCAACTTCAACTATTTCTGATATCGATTCTGCATTGTCTAAGATGGAATTGCCGGCTGATTTAACTTTATACAGAGGAACAGATTCAGCGCCTTTCATGAATATCGTTGATAAAAACTTTAACGGAACTCTGGATTGGAATTCGTTAGTAGGAAAAACTTTTGAAGATCGAGCTTTTGTTAGTACTTCAGTTGAGAGGGAAACGGCCTTTAAAGGTGAAGTAAGATGGGAAATCAACGCACCAAAAGGTTCTAAAGGAGGAATGGTTAACACTTTCAGTATGTTCCCTAATGAAAATGAGTTATTGTTGCCAAGAAATTCAAAATTCTTAATAAAGGGTATAGATAAAGTTGATAATAATATTATTCTAAAAATGGATTTAATAGAATAGGAGAAGGCTATGAGATTAAGAGATAAATGGGAAGATGATTCAAATCAGTATAGAAGATATAATCTTAAACAAAAGATAAATTCGGTTATCTTTGGTCTGGCAATAGGTGATGCACTGGGAGTTCCTGTAGAGTTCAGAGATAGAGATACCTACCATATTTCAGATATGGTGGGTTATGGAACCTATAATCAACCAGCTGGTACCTGGTCAGATGATACTTCTTTATCCTTAGCACTTATTGAACACCTATGTGAGGATTCTGATTTGAATGGGTTGATGGATAAATTTGTAGCTTATCGTCAGGGCTACCTCACACCTTTTGGATATTATTTTGATATTGGTGTTTCGACTAATCAGGCGATTGAACGGTATTTGGCTGGAGTTTCTCCAGAGAAATGTGGAGGGAGTAGTGAGAGAGACAATGGCAATGGAGCTTTGATGAGGATATCTCCCTTAGCTTTGCTCTTATATGAAAATTTTGATTTCAGTTATAGATCAAAAATAATTGAGCAATATACTAAGTTGACCCATGCTCATCCAAGATCTATCGTGGCATCTATCCTTTATGTCCAGCTTTTAATCGGTTTTCTTCTTAACATTCGTCTAGAAAAATTACTTTGTCAATCAAAACCTTATTTTGAAGATTACTTTAAGAAAAAACCAGAATACTGGGAAGAGTATCAAGAACATTTTAGTGAAATATTTGATAGAGAATTTTATCAAAAATCTAGGGAAGATATTGCTTCCACAGGCTATGTTGTTGATACCTTGAAGGCTTGTCTCTGGTGTTTAGGTACAACAGATAGTTTTGAGGAAGCTGTTGTAAAAGCCGTTAATCTTGGAGGGGATACCGATACCATCGGTGCCATTACAGGTACCTTGGCTGGAGCCACTATCAACTGGAAGGCATCCCAGGAAAATGGATTCAACAGCTGGCTAATAGAGAATTGATTGACGAAAAATGTCGACAATTACTGGAACACTTATATAAACAATCAAAATAGTTCTTATTATTGGGCAACAATCAGAACAACTCCTCCTTTTATGATAGAATAAATGAAACAAGAGTTTACTAATGTTTTATTGGTAAACTCTTGCTTTAAATAGAATTCTCTTCAAAGTCAACATAATGTTCACAATATCAGGTATCCTATCAACCACCGCAATATCCAGCCGGAATGGCAAGGCAAACAAAAAGATGCCTTCACCAAGCAGTGGGAAACCTTTTCCAGTGACTACACGAGTTTCCAAACAGAGATGGATACCTTCTATGATGCCATCTGTGATGAAATCACTAGGTTAGAGAACCAAAAGAATGAAGAACATGGCATTATTGGTTGGTGCCAAAGTCAGATGAATAATCTGGGAAATATCATCGAGAAGCTGCTACATACGAAGGAGGGGTAAGGCCATGTATGGAACGATTCAATTATCTGAGGTTCTGTTTAACGCGCACATCAGTAGTTTGACCAAGGCTTAGGCTAGTTTGGCTGGAGTGAGTAAGCCAAACTTCAACACGACATCGGAATCCAAGGTGCTCGATTTGTATCAGGAACAATTCAATGAGCTCTATCAGTTGATGACGAGCTATACGTCCTTGTTGGGAACGGACATCGCTTTGATGTCCGCTACAGGAAAAGAGTTGGCCCGTACAGATACTGTATTGGGACAAACAATGTTTTCTGGCTTGCAGTAGGGAGGTTCTATGAGTTACAAGATAAAATTTGATGATATTACCTCTGTTCAAGTGGAAAGTCAAAAGACGATGAATGCTTGGGAAGAGGCCATCGCTAGTCTAAATAAGGCTATGAGCGACTTCATCAACAATCAAAATCTCCAAGGTCAGGCCATCTCGAGTATGCGCAATTACCTAGTAGAGGTGCATGGGACTCTTCTTCAAACTCTGGTCAACCTGATGAATGACTACTCAACTAACCTCCTACTGTACAAGGATGGTTACTACCAGATTGATTCAAGCAATCATGCAAAGTTACCGGGTCAGGTGTTTACAACCCTTCATAGTGATTTAAAGAGTTCACGGGACAATCTAAAGAGTGAGATTGAGCTCTTGAACACGATCAAGGACAAGATTTCAGACTTGGTGAGCTATTCAGGAAGTAGTCATACCAGTACGGTCATGAACTATAACTTTCTCATGAATCAGGTCAAAAACTTGGACAACTCGATCATCCAGTATGAAAGTAATCATGCGAGTCAGGATTTGGTTGCCTTTAAGGAACTCTTGTCGGCGACC
>AQTU01000064.1:0-2740 GCA_000385835.1 Streptococcus mitis 13/39
GATTTATCGTTATGGATACTATGATTTAGACGGAAAACCTACCCTTCAGGAGTACATTCTACTAGAAGCGAAGGCTCACCAAACGATTGTCGCACCAATGGATGGGGTCGTATCACTAGATGGTGACAATATAATTCTCACTAACGGAAAAGGAGAGAATGAGAGTCGATTGACCTTGTATTCTATTCATAATGGCCGTGCGATTGAGGGTACAAGGGTCCTAACGGGTGATATTATTGGTGAAACATCAGACGATACAGGTTTGAAAGTTTCCTATCAAAAGTATAAGAACAAGAAAGAAAAATTAGTGTATGTCAATCCGCAATTTTATTTTCCAAAAGTCATTCAACTTCAGACAACTATCTTACCTGCCATTGGTCAGTTTGGTGGGGATGAGTTTGAACGAGCAAAACATATTTATGAGTTTTTGAAATCTCAAGGGGCAAGTCCCCAAGCCATTGCGGCTATTTTAGGAAATTGGTCGGTAGAGTCTTCTATTAATCCAAAACGAGCTGAGGGAGATTATTTATCTCCTCCAGTTGGCGCTACCGATTCCTCATGGGATGATGAAAGCTGGTTAGCGATTGGAGGTCCAGCCATTTATAGTGGTGCTTATCCTAATATTCTTCATAGAGGTTTGGGGTTAGGTCAATGGACGGATACCGCAGATGGTTCAACACGTCATACAGCTTTATTAAATTATGCACGCACCCAAAATAAGAAATGGTATGATTTAGACCTCCAACTTGATTTTATGCTTCATGGGGATAGTCCTTACTATCAAAGTTGGTTAAAGGATTTCTTTAAAAATACGGGCAGTGCAGCCAATCTCGCCCAACTCTTTCTGACCTATTGGGAGGGAAATTCTGGTGACAAACTACTGGAAAGACAAACCAGAGCAACGGAATGGTATTACCAAATTGAAAAAGGCTTTAGCCAGACAAATGGAGGACAGGCAAAAAGTGACCCGCAATCCCTTGAAGGGGTTCGTGGGGACTTGTATGATCATTCTGTTCCTGGTGGTGGAGATGGAATGGCCTATGCCTATGGACAATGTACATGGGGTGTTGCGGCTCGTATGAATCAATTAGGATTAAAGCTAAAAGGTAGAAATGGAGAAAAGATTTCAATCATTAATACTATGGGAAATGGTCAGGACTGGGTTGCGACAGCTTCAAGTCTTGGAGGGGAAACGGGCTCTATACCAAGAGCAGGTGCCATTGTTTCTTTTGTAGGAGGTACACATGGGACACCAGCAGACTATGGTCATGTGGCTTTTGTCGAGAAAGTATATGATGATGGTTCTTTCCTTGTGTCTGAGACAAACTATGGGGGTAATCCTAACTATACCTTTAGAAAAATCTCTCAAGCAGATAGTGCCATTAGTTTTGCCTATACGGTGAAATAAAAGAATCATGTCATCAGTTTAGGTGACATGATTCTTATTTTTTATAGAGTGACATATTTAATGCCATAGGCTGATAAGTTACTTGATGATCGTCTTTAATCAATTGACTGTAAGCAACAAATCCGAACTGTTCATAAAATTGAATGACTTTAGGATGATTGATACTATCTAAAAATACCATCTGAGTTCCTACAATTGCTCGAAATTCTTCAATTTTTTGAATTACAATTTCAAATAACTCTTGTCCTGATAGTTTATTTAGCTTTGTGTTTTTGCCGAATTGACCGATAAGTAACACAGGAAGATAATCAATATTTTTGGGACTTTTCCCTTTTAGGACGAGTTTCTTTTTTAAGGATTTCTCTAAATCAGAAATATCAACAACTTTGAGAGATAAACTAAAGAATCCTATGATGTTATTTGTTTCAGTTTCTTCAACGATAAAATTACGAGAACGATGTTGTTTTTCAAAATTGGGGGCTTTATCAGATAGATAAGTCAACATCTCTTCATTACCGTTGAAATCAACATTTTCTAAAATGATAGTTTTAAATAGATCCTGAACTTGTTTCTCAGTTTTATCAGGAGCTAGCACTTGAATATTTTCAAGATATTGCTTAAGTGGTGTTACTTGAATTGTCATCTTACAGATACTTTGAAATGAGTTTATTTTTCGTTGGAGCGGTAGCGTCCTGTGATTCAATAGATTTCAAGACGGCTTGTAGCTTTTTAGATGGTTTATGATTAAGAATTTTTAGAGCATCTTCGTTTGTTAGTTTTATATCACGTGTTAAACTGATTGTAGCCATTTGTTCTACCTCCTGTTTCTACTTAAATTCATTATAGCTTATTTTGAACAAAAGTTCAATCTGAAGATAGTGTATGTTTTTTATAGTGTATAAATCCAAAATAAGTTTTTCTCTTGCGTTTGTAGCTCATATTCGTTAGAATAATGGTGTAGATGAGTGGTCGGCTCATGTTCAATCTGATATTAATCTTGGACATAAGGGCCAAGCGGTGGCGGACACCAGAACGAAATCCGATAGCAATCTTGGACGTAAGGGCCAAGCGGTGGCAGACACCAGAATAAACCGACTGACTAGGTGGCTTACAGGTTCTGTAAGTCATCTTTTTTACTTTGATAGTAACGTTTTATCATTTTAAGGAGAACGAGGTTTTGGCTCGTTCTCTTTTTTTGTTGTGATACTTCTTTCAAGGAATATTTGGTAGGATTGGAGTGAAAAAAGATTAACTAGGAAAGAAGGAAGTATATGGAAACCATTTATCAACGTGATTCGGATCAAGATGGACTGACTGATGCTCAAGAATTTG
>AQTU01000065.1:0-2528 GCA_000385835.1 Streptococcus mitis 13/39
AAGCTAGACAGTACGATTATCCAAAAGCCTACAAAGATGCCGTTAAGCAACCCTATTTAGAAGGTGGAGCCTCTTCTGTTGTAAATGGAAAGAGTGTTAAAAATTTTGCTTTTGGTGAAAAAGGTTCTTCTGTAGGACGTGTAACCCAAGATGGGATTGGCCAAGGAAACTTCACAACAAGTATTGTAGAAGATTCTGCCCTCTTGTACGATAAGAATGGAGCTCTGAAATCAGGTCATGAGATTGCGACAGTTAAAGGTGTGAGTGATAATACTTATAAATCAGGTATCTATCAGTATGAATATAGTCCTGAGTTAGTTAGAAATATGGATAAAAAAGGCTGGATACAATTCCCAAATGGTGATACGCCAGGTTCTTCATCTTTAAATATTCCAGGTGCCAAAACCTGGGCTGGTTCTGACATTAATATGTCTGAGAGCGAACTACTTATGCCGTCAATTGATATGAAGGGGCATTCTTACGATGAGTTTCTATCTGCGATTGAACGCCAAGGCTATTATGAAATCAAAAATCCACGTGTCTATAAGCCTGGCACTAATGAAACTGACGAAATTAAAGGAATTTTTAGAATTAACCAATGGAGTAAATAAATGAAAAAATTTGAAATACCAGAGCCTAAAGAATATGAATCTTTTGTTAATTTTTATCGTAGTGTGATGGAAGAAGGAAAAGAGGAAGAAGCTTTTTTAGGCACAGATGCAAAATATCGCATACGAGAACGAGATTCTTATGAACTTGACAGTACAGACATTAGCGTATTAATGGAATATTGCTTATTCCCTCTGTATGTGGAAGGTGATAAGGATATAGCGAGAAGAACTTTTGAAATCTTGAAGGATTTTAGCTTATCGATTGACTTAGTCAAATTAGATAAGGTAACTGATTATATCTCTATTCAAAACTGGTTTTTAACTGAATATTCTAATCTTTCCTTTGTTATTGAAACAGATGAATTGGTAAGAAATATTATAGAAAGCATTTCAAAATTATCTGATGAGCAGAAACATACGTATACCTATGAAAGACTATGTAATGTATTAGACCGTAGTCCATTATACAGGCAGTGTGATGAAGAAAAGGTAGAGAAGATTCTTAAGGAATTCAAGGAAAAATACTACAATCCCCCTAAGGTAGTAGAAACCATTAAAACAGCTGAGAAAATTGAACTAGATGTTACAAGCATCGATGCTATGGGTGTTTCTGATGACCATCTGGAGTTGTTGTTGATTGATGAAAACAAATGGATTGAGTCATTAGAAGAGGAGCATCTCTTGAAACTTCAAGAAAAACTCAATAACTATATCTACTTCCTCGAAAGCAAGCAATATGTGGAGAGATATGGCGATAAGTTTGACAAAAAAGTCATCCATATTACCTTCCAATATTCTCCATCTGATAATGGACTAGCCTTTCTCGCAGCGGTTCAGAAGGTGTTACAACCTACAGATATGAGTTTGAAGGTAGAATTACCAGAGTAATAAAGGGAGCGGAAACGCTCTCTTTTTGTGGTATAATGGGACTAGATTTTTAAAAAGATTATTTAACGGTTTTAAACAGCGAACTACTTATGCCGACGATTGACATGCAGGGACATTCTTATGATGATTTTCTATCTTCGATTGAACGTCAAGGATACTATGAAATCAAAAATCCACGTGTCTATAAACCAGGCACTAATAAAATTGAGCAAGTTGAAGGGACTTTCAGAATAAATCAATGGAGTAACTAAATGCAGACATACAAACTCAAAAATAAAGAAAATTATCAAAATTTTGTAAAAGACTATCGTGAAATAATGAAAGAAGGGAAAGAAGCTGAAGTTTTTCTAGGGACGGAAGCTAGGTATCGTTTTCGACAACGAGATTCTTATGAACTTGATAGTACAGATATTGGAGTATTGATAGAATATTGCTTATTCCCTCTGTATGTGGAAGGTGATGAGGATATAGCAAGAAGAACTTTTGACATCTTGAAAGATTTTAGCTTATCTAATGATTTAATGAAATTAAAGAAGGTCACTCAATATATTTCTAATCAAAAATGGTTTGTAACGAATTATTATAATATTCCCTTTGTTATTGAAACAGATGAATTGGTAAGAAATATTATAGAAAGCACTTCCCACCTATCAGATGATCAAAAACGAACGTATACCTATGAAGGGTTGTGTAATGTATTAGAACGTAATCCAGAATACAGACAGTGTGACGAAGAAAAGGTAGAGAAGATTCTTAAGGAATTCAAGGAAAAATACTACAATCCCCCTAAGGTAGTAGAAACCATTAAAACAGTTGAGAAAATTGAACTAGACGTTACAAGTATCGATGCGATGGGTGTCTCTGATGACCATCTAGAGTTGTTGTTGATTGATGAAAACAAATGGATAGAAGCTTTAGAGGAGGAGCATCTCTTGAAACTTCAAGAAAAACTCAATAACTATATCTACTTCCTCGAAAGCAAGCAGTATGTGGAACGATACGGTGATAAGTTTGACAAAAAAGTCATCC
>AQTU01000066.1:0-2469 GCA_000385835.1 Streptococcus mitis 13/39
TCAGCCTCTTTCAATGCCTCTCTCATAAAGACTTCTTTTTCTTCAACTGTATAATTCATCCGTTTCTCTTTTCCTACTTATCGATTTTATTATTATATCATGAATCCCAAGACAAAAAAAGCCACCGAATGCGGTGACTTTATAGGGAGATTATTATGAAAAAGAAAAGTTTAGGATATTTGTTACAACAAGTTAGGAGGTCTTCTTGTAACTGTCTATAGTATACCCGACCTATCTTAAACAAATCTTAAAAATCTCTTAGGACCAAACACTTTCTAAAATATTTGTTTGTTCACGACCAGGACCTACTGAAAAAGTAGAAATACGAACGCCAACCAATTCACTCACACGACGAACATAGTTACGCGCAGTCTCAGGAAGATCTTCCAAATTACGAACTCCGGTAATATCTTCTGACCAACCTGGCAACTCTTCATAGATAGGCTTGCAACGCTTCAATTGCTCAAGACTAGCTGGATAGTAGTCAATACGTTGACCATCAAGATCATAGGCCACACAGATTTTCACAGTATCCAAACCGCTCAAAACATCGATAGAGTTCAATGAAAGATTAGTAATACCAGAAACACGACGACTATGACGCATCACAACTGAGTCAAACCAACCCACACGACGTGGACGACCAGTTGTTGTACCATATTCATGACCGACTTCACGGATACGTTCTCCCACTTCATCAAACAACTCAGTTGGGAAAGGACCATCTCCTACACGACTCGTATAAGCTTTACATACACCTACAACCTTGTCAATCTTACTTGGACCAACACCAGAACCAATTGTCACACCACCAGCTACAGGGTTTGATGACGTAACAAATGGATAAGTACCTTGGTCGATATCTAGCATAACACCTTGTGCACCTTCAAAAAGCACACGTTTACCGTTATCAAGTGCATCATTCAAAATGACAGATGTATCTGTCACATACTTCTTGATTTGTTGACCATATTCGTAATATTCTTCAAAAATATCATCGAAAGCAATCGCTTTACTGTCATACAATTTTTCAAAAAGACGATTCTTTTCAGCAAGGTTACGTTCTAAACGCTCACGGAAAATATCTTTATCCAAAAGATCTGCGATACGAATCCCAACACGAGCAGCCTTGTCCATATAAGCTGGACCAATTCCCTTGATTGTAGTCCCAATCTTATTGTCGCCCTTAGCTTCTTCTTGCAAACGGTCTAACTCGATATGGTAAGGCAAAATGACATGGGCACGATCAGAAATACGCAAGTTATCAGTTGTCACACCTTCCTCATGAAGATATCTCAACTCTTTTACAAGAGATTTAGGATTTACAACCATACCGTTTCCAATAACAGAGATTTTTTCAGGGAAGAAAATTCCAGATGGAATCAAGTGCAATTTAAACTTCTTACCATCAATAACAATCGTGTGGCCTGCATTATCACCACCTTGGTAACGTGCAATCACTTCTGCATTCGCTGAAAGGAAGTCTGTAATCTTCCCTTTACCTTCATCACCCCATTGGGTACCTACAACAACAACTGAAGTCATAATCTTGTCTGAGCCCTCAGGCTCTTCCTTTCTCACATACATGGCAGGACTCTCACCTGCAATTATATCTTACAATTTATTATAAGAAAAAATCGCCTTTTTATCAAGAAGAAACAATAGAAAGATTTGCTATTTCCAACTATTAAAAAATGATTTAGAAAAATAACCAGCTATTTATTATTATATTTCTATAAAAAAGTAAATTTGTTCGGAAATTAACTCATACTGTCTCAACAAGCAACAAAACCTTGTTTCATTATCAATTTTTCAAGATACAAACGATAAGCAACACGATAATGGTAAACAATAAAATCCCGATAACTCACAACACGATATCGGACAAGATAATAAATCAAAAACTTAAAATGAACATGTTCCCAATCAAAATTATCACCGAAGAACATACCATACTCTTCTTCAATATTTCTATAAAAATCCATCATCTGATCATAAATACTTTGTAGCATAAATATATACTCCTTTTCTTTTTATGACCTTATTCTAACAGAAAATTATAAACAGTTATTATAAAATCCTGAATTGCTCATATACCAACCTCAAAAAGATAACAAATAGGAAAAGTTGACAGAATAGGAAGAAATCTACTACCTAAATTTCAAAAATTAAGATAATGGAAGCGGAAGGATGTGAACCCCTCGAAGGAGCGTATTTACAGTCCGTCACGTTTAGCCTCTTCGCTACCCTCAATTAAAGTACTAAAAAGAGCTCCTTGATCAAAACGGAGGGCTCTGAAACTTTACTCAGCAAAAATATCTCACACCAAATAACACAAAATAGATTATTAATTATATAAAAAAAGAGGCTAAACCTCTTTTTACTAACTACTCCGCCAGTAGGACTCGAACCTACGACATCATGATTAACAGTCATGCGCTACTACCAACTGAGCTATGGCGGATTAAA
>AQTU01000067.1:0-2422 GCA_000385835.1 Streptococcus mitis 13/39
CGTATCGTTATGGATACTATGATTTAGACGGAAAGCCTACCCTTCAGGAGTACATTCTACTAGAAGCAAATGCTCACCAAACGATTGTCGCACCAATGGATGGAGTTGTATCTCTAGATGGCGACAATGTTATTCTCACTAACGGAAAAGGAGAGAATGAGAGTCGATTGACCTTGTATTCTATTCATAATGGCCGTGCAATTGAGGGGACAAGAGTCCTAACGGGTGATGTTATTGGTGAAACACCAGACGATACAGGTTTGAAAGTTTCCTATCAAAAGTATAAGAACAAGAAAGAAAAATTGGTGTATGTCAATCCGCAATTTTATTTTCCAAAAGTCATTCAACTTCAGACAACTATCTTACCTGCCATTGGTCAGTTTGGTGGAGATGAGTTTGAACGAGCAAAACATATTTATGAGTTTTTGAAATCTCAAGGGGCAAGTCCCCAAGCCATTGCGGCAATTTTAGGAAATTGGTCGGTAGAATCTTCTATCAATCCAAAACGAGCTGAGGGAGATTATTTATCTCCTCCAGTTGGAGCTACCGATTCCTCATGGGATGATGAAAGCTGGTTAGCGATAGGAGGGCCAGCCATTTATAGTGGTGCTTATCCTAATATCCTTCATAGAGGTTTAGGTTTAGGGCAATGGACGGATACTGCAGATGGTTCAACACGTCATACAGCTTTATTGAATTATGCACATAGCAAAAATAAGAAGTGGTATGATTTAGACCTCCAACTTGATTTTATGCTTCATGGGGATAGTCCTTACTATCAAAGTTGGTTAAAAGATTTCTTTAAAAATACGGGCAGTGCAGCCAATCTCGCCCAACTCTTCCTCACCTATTGGGAGGGAAATTCTGGTGACAAACTACTGGAAAGACAAACTAGAGCCACGGAATGGTATTACCAAATTGAAAAAGGCTTTAGTCAAACAAATGGAGGACAGGCAAAAAGTGACCCGCAATCCCTTGAAGGTGTTCGTGGAGACTTGTATGAGCATTCTGTTCCTGGTGGTGGGGATGGTATGGCCTATGCCTATGGACAATGTACATGGGGTGTTGCGGCTCGTATGAACCAGTTAGGATTAAAGCTAAAAGGTAGAAATGGAGAAAAGATTTCAATCATTAATACTATGGGAAATGGTCAGGACTGGGTTGCGACAGCTTCAAGTCTTGGAGGGGAAACGGGCTCTATACCAAGAGCAGGTGCCATTGTTTCTTTTGTAGGAGGTACACATGGGACACCAGCAGACTATGGTCATGTGGCTTTTGTCGAGAAAGTATATGATGACGGTTCTTTCCTTGTGTCTGAAACCAACTATGGTGGCAACCCTAACTATACCTTTAGAAAAATCTCTCAAGCAGATAGTGCCATCAGTTTTGCTTATACTACGAAATAGAAGAGTTTACACTTGAAATTTTAACCATTTTCAGGTAGAATAAATAGTGTAGATGAGTAGTCGGCTCATGGTCAATCTGATAGTAATCTTGGACATAAGGGCCAAGCGGTGGCGGACACCAGAACGAAATCCGATAGCAATCTTGGACGTAAGGGCCAAGCGGTGGCAGACACCAGAATAAACCGACTGACTAGGTGGCTTACAGACTCTGTAAACCACCTTTTTTGTGAGGAAAATATGGCAAATTCTAGAGATTATCGTAATCCAAATTACACCGAAAAAATAAAACTTCAGCGTTTTTTTACTCAGTTACAAATTGCGGCTTCTTTTTTTAAAGAACACTTCGTTGGCAAAATCATGTATTATGAAACAGAAATAGAAAGTGTTGAACTTCATTTTTCACCTACTAATTTCATGCACCTATGTGGTGTTGATTACCGAAAAGGTGCAGGCAGTTTCTTTGACGATTGTTTAAATAGGCATGTCATAATTGATGAGTTGAAAATAAAAAAAGATGGAACCACAATGCAAAAGTTACAAGTTTTAGGATCCATTGAGGAGTTATTGGGAAAGCATGTTCATCTAACTGGTTCAGGACGTTATTTGTATTTGGAGTTTGATTATGCTTTACGTACAAGAAAACAGATACTAGCATTAACATTGAAAGAGACATCAAGGAAAATTGTTCCTCAATCTTTATTAGATTTGAAGAGAAAGACAGTATTTCCAAAAGGTCAAAAAGTAATTTCAATTTACTCAAAACATTTACAAACGTCGGAACTTTTTTATTATTTAAAAGATTAGTTTACATATCTTTTGTGGCATAAAATATATTTTTATCATTTTCAGGAGAACGCAGTTTTGGCTCGTTCTCTTTTTTTGTTGTGATACTTCTTTCAAGGAATATTTGGTAGGATTGGAGTGAAAAAAGATTAACTAGGAAAGAAGGAAGTATATGGAAGGCATTTATCAACGTGATTCGGATCAAGATGGATTAACTGATGCTCAAGAATTGG
>AQTU01000068.1:0-2416 GCA_000385835.1 Streptococcus mitis 13/39
AGTCTCAGAGTGAGGAAAATCCCCAAGCTAAATCCCAGGCAGTTGCGCAAGTTGAAGCACAGCTTTCTCAGTTAGAATCCAGTCTTGCTACTTACCGTGTCCAGTATGCAGGTTCAGGTACCCAGCAAGCCTATGCGTCAGGCTTAAGCAATCAATTAGAGTCCCTTAAATCCCAACATTTGGCTAAGGTCGGTCAGGAATTGACCCTTCTAGACCAGAAAATCTTGGAGGCAGAGTCAGGTAAGAAGGTACAGGGAAATCTTTTAGACAAGGGGAAAATTACGGCGAGTGAGGATGGGGTGCTTCATCTTAATCCTGAGACCAGTGATTCTACCATGGTAGCAGAAGGTACCCTACTAGCTCAACTCTATCCATCCTTGGAAAAAGAAGGGAAAGCCAAACTTACAGCTTATCTAAGTTCAAAAGATGTAGCAAGGATCAAGGTCGGTGATTCTGTTCGCTATACGACGACTCATGATGCCAAGAATCAAATTTTCCTAGATTCTACTATTACAAGCATCGATGCGACAGCTACTAAGACTGAGAAAGGGAATTTCTTTAAAATCGAGGCGGAGACTAATCTAACTTCGGATCAGGCAGAAAAACTTCGGTACGGGGTGGAAGGTCGCCTACAGATGATTACGGGCAAGAAAAGTTACCTGCGTTATTATTTGGATCAATTTTTGAACAAAGATTAATGTTCGTGTTTTTAGAGTTAAATGATTTTTAAACTGTGAGAAAGATCCTTCTTGCAGTTTTTTTCTTTATGATTTTCGAGGTTGATAAGTTATTTATTCGGTTAAATTCTTGTATTTTTTGGTTTTTTATGGTAGAATGTGCTCAAGTAATACGAAAGGCGAACTTTAAAATGTCAAAACAATTGATCTATTCGGGAAAAGCTAAAGATATCTATACAACTGAGGATGAAAATCTTATTATTTCAACTTACAAGGACCAGGCGACTGCTTTTAATGGTGTCAAGAAGGAGCAGATTGCGGGCAAGGGAGTGTTGAATAATCAGATTTCATCTTTTATTTTTGAGAAATTAAATGCGGCTGGTGTGGAGACTCACTTTGTGGAGAAACTTTCAGATACAGAACAACTCAATAAAAAGGTGGAAATCATTCCTTTGGAAGTCGTGCTACGCAACTACACGGCTGGTTCCTTTTCAAAACGTTTTGGTGTGGATGAGGGAATCGCCTTGGAGACTCCGATTGTTGAATTTTACTATAAAAATGATGATTTGGATGATCCCTTTATCAATGATGAGCATGTGAAATTCCTACAGATTGCGGATGACCAGCAGATTTCCTACTTGAAGGAAGAAACTCGCCGAATCAATGAACTTTTGAAGGCCTGGTTTGCTGAGATTGGGCTCAAGTTGATTGACTTTAAGCTAGAGTTCGGTTTTGACAAGGATGGCAAGATTATCTTGGCAGACGAATTTTCACCAGATAACTGCCGTTTGTGGGATGCAGATGGCAACCACATGGATAAGGATGTTTTCCGTAGGGGTCTAGGTGAATTAACCGACGTTTACGAGATTGTTTGGGAAAAGTTGCAGGGGTTGAAATAATCTGTTAGCAATGGAAAACCTTCGTCTCTCAACTAAAAGGACTCAGGCTGAAAAGATCCCCCAGACCTTTTCACTCCGTAGAGGATTGGGAGAACTAACAGACGTTTACGAGATTGTTTGGGAAAAGTTGCAGGAATTGAAATAACAACCTCAAGGTCGTTGGGGATATTGCAAGAGCTGAAATAAAGGAATAAGGATTGATGGATAAACGTATTTTTGTTGAAAAAAAGGCTGATTTTCAGGTCAAGTCAGAGAGTTTGGTTAGAGAACTCCAGCACAACTTGGGACTGTTAAGCTTGAAAAGTATTCGCATCGTGCAAGTGTATGATGTATTTGACTTGGCAGAGGACCTGTTTGCGTCTGCAGAGAAACACATCTTCTCTGAGCAAGTGACAGACCATGTCTTGGACGAAGCGGCTGTGCAGGCGGATCTTACCAACTATGCTTTCTTTGCTATTGAAAGCCTGCCAGGGCAGTTTGACCAGCGTGCAGCTTCTTCGCAAGAAGCCTTGCTTTTGTTGGGAAGTTCAAGTGATGTGACGGTCAATACAGCTCAACTTTACTTGGTCAATAAAGATATTGAAGCGACGGAGTTAGAAGCAGTCAAGAACTATTTGCTCAATCCAGTTGATTCTCGTTTCAAGGACATCACGACAGGGATTGCCAAGCAGGAATTTTCAGAGTCAGACAAGACCATTCCTAAATTGACTTTCTTTGAAAGCTATACAGCAGAAGACTTTGCTCGCTACAAGGCCGAGCAAGGGATGGCCATGGAAGTGGATGATTTGCTTTTTATCCAAGACTACTTCAAGTCAATCGGGCGCGTGCCAACTGAGACTG
>AQTU01000069.1:0-2377 GCA_000385835.1 Streptococcus mitis 13/39
GATAACAGGTGAGGCACGTAAACTAGCTATTGATATGCGTTTATTGGACTCTAGCTATAGTCTAGCAGACAATCATAAACTGCTTCAGGTAGTGGATAATGTTGAGAGAATTTATCGTGAAGGAATGAAAAATAAGGCTACTCAGATGATTTTTTCAGATATTGGAACACCTAAGAAAAAGGATAATGGCTTTGATGTCTATTCTGAAATAAAGGCTTTATTAGTTGATAGAGGAATCCCTAGTAAGGAAATTGCCTTTGTACATGATGCCAATAGTGATGAAAAGAAGAATAGTTTGTCTCGAAAGGTCAATGCAGGAGAGGTGCGGATTCTCCTTGCGTCAACTGAAAAAGGAGGAACAGGTTTAAATGTTCAGAGCAAGATGAAAGCAGTTCATCATCTGGATGTACCGTGGAGACCAAGTGACATTCAGCAACGCAATGGACGTATTATCCGACAGGGAAATGAAAACAAGGAAGTGGATATTTACCACTATATTACCAAAGGTTCGTTTGATAATTATCTATGGGCAACTCAGGAGAACAAACTCCGTTATATTAAGCAGATTATGACTTCTAAGGAGCCGATTCGTGCTGCAGAAGATATTGATGAGCAGACCATGACAGCTTCTGATTTTAAGGCACTAGCAACAGGTAATCCTTATCTCAAATATAAGATGGAACTAGAGAATGATCTAACTCTATTAGAAAATCAAAGACGCGCATTTCAACGCAGCAAGGATCACTATCGTCATACAATCTCCTACTGTGAAGAAAATATGCCCATTCTTGAGAAAAGATTAAGCAAGTATGAAGGCGACATTCAACAGTCTGAAATGTCGAAAGACCAGGCATTTTCTATGACGGTAGGTAAGCAAGCTTTTGATCAACGAGCTGAAGCAGGGGAATCCCTACACCGTCTTATCCGTCATAATCAAGCTGACAGCAAAGAATTCCGTACCCTAGCAAGCTATCGAGGATTTGACATTAAAATGCTTAGTCTTCCAACAAATCAACCTCTTCCTGAAACCTTCTCTGTTAAGATTGTAGGAGAAAATCAATATTCTGTCAGTTTAGATTTGTATTCTCCTTTGGGGACAATTCAAAGGCTTCAGCATACGATTGATCACATTAAAGAGGACCAAGTGAAAACTCAGAACTTATTGGATGAATTAAAGGATAAATGGAATACTGCTAAGGTAGAAATTGAGAAAAATTTTCCAAAGGAAGAGGATTATCAAACTAAAAAGGCCGAATACGATGTACTCGCGCCATTGATTGAAACAGATACGGATTTAGATATTATTGATCAGGCCTTAAGACAATTCCACGAAAAAGGAAACGAAAAGCAAGAACAACTTTCTTTTGAATTGGATTAAAAAATAGATACAAATAGCGGACAAGAAATGAAAAGCGCGGTAGAATAAAGATAGAAAGAAACGAGGTAACAATTATGATGGAAGATACCTATTATCAATTAGAAGAGGCTTTGGTACAGGGATTTCAAACACCTGAAGAATACCAAGCCTACAAGGAGCTAAAGGAACATTATGAGGAAGTGACGGGGGATTACAGTTTTTCTAAACGAGAACTCACTAGTCAATTGGAAATCTCTCTTCGGAATCATCGAGGTGTGGACTTTGAAGAACATGAAAAAGAGGAGTATTTGGACTTAGTTCAAAAGCTAGAGGAATTTGATTCCTCTCTTGCCACCCATTATCGTCAATTGATTGATAGAAAGGAGAAAGTCATGAATGATTTACTCCTTATCCCAGTAATTTTTTTAGCAGTAGGAGGAATTCTCATTCTTTTATGGAGACTCTTTCTTATTGCCAGTGGACTTTTCCTGATTGGTTTTGTCAGTTTTCTTATTTTCGTGGAGGTCTATGGAATTTATTTATTCTTTACTGAACCTAATTTATATTTTGATGATATCAGACAACATGGTTTAACTAGTTTTACGTCTGTGTATCTTTTCATCAATCTGATGTTGGTTCTAGGATTCAGTTGGCGCTTCGTTAACTCCATAAATAAGAAAAAAATGTGAACTTTTTAGATAGTCAAAAGACTTTATCTGAATATAAATTCGGATAAGGTTTTTTATTTGCCTTGATTCTTTCATATACATCATAGCTAAATTGGAGTAATAATTTATGAAAAACATTATCCTCACTATTACTACTTGTATTTATGGCTTTTTTATGTCGTTCAATATGAGAAAGAGCTCTTCTCAAATTTTCTTCTTTTAATTTGTTCATATTTATATTATAAACTGAAGACAGCTAATTTTGATATTTTTCTCTGAACTGTACGATTTTGCGCCTGAAATGTAGGAATTACCTTTCGTTGTGATGTGATAAAACTTACAAGTTCTTTTT
>AQTU01000070.1:0-2037 GCA_000385835.1 Streptococcus mitis 13/39
TATTCTGGAGCATCGGCTATAGTAGGAAGTGTTGCATCATTTACCCCACCAGTGAAATCAGATTCATTATCTCCAGAAGGAGAATCACTAGGATTCACACCACCATTAAATTCTGGAGCATTAGGAGCAGTTGGTACTTCGTCAGGTTGTTTAGCATCGTCAGAAGGAGCGTCAGCAGGATTTACCCCACCAGTGAATTCTGGAGCATCAGGAACAGTTGGAACTTCATCTGCTTCCTTGGCAGTCTCAGTAGGTGCTTCATCATCACTTACGCCACCACTGAAATCTTTAGGTTCTTCACCTTTAGGAACTTCTTTTAAGTTTTCGATATAACCTAAAGTTGCGTTGTAATCGTCAGTTAGTGTATCGATTGCATTTTTACGCGCTTGTAATGATTCGTTAACTTCGTCAAATTTAGCTTGAGCTTCATCAACAGAAGCTTTAGCAGAAGCGACAGAACCTTCTAGTTTAGTTACAGCATCTTGTAATTTATCGATAACATCTTGATCAGCTTTATTCGTTTTAGCTGTTTCAAGAGCAACTTTAGCTTTTTCTAAGGTTTCTTTTTGTTTATCTAAGGCAGCATTTTTCTCTTCTACTGCCTTAGCTTTTTCAGCAGCATCTGCTTTATCTTTATCAGCTTCTTTAGTTAATTTTTCAATTTTTTCAGCTAAATCATCAGCAATATCTGTAAGTTTTTTAACGATTGGTTTAGAAGCTTCTTTTTTAGCAGCTTCATCAATTTTTTTAGCTTCTTCAGCATCTAATTTTTTAGTTTCATCAACTTTTTCAGGAGCTTTGTTTCTAGTGTTATAGTCGTTTTCTAATTCTTTTAGAATATCTTTAGCAGATAAATCACCTTTTTCAACGGCATCTAGAATAGCTTCTTTACCAATTTCAGCTTTTTTATCAGCTATTGCTTTTTCTTTATCAGTAATACTTGCATCTTTATGGATTTCTGCAATCGCATCTTCTTCAAGTTGATCTAAAGCGTCTTTAAGAGCTGTTTTAGTTTCAGTTTCTTCTTTTTTAGCCTCTTCTTCTTTTTTAACTTCTTCTTCAACTTTAGCTTTTGCTTTTTCAGCTTCTTCTTTAGCTTTGGCTAATTCAGCTTCTGCGTCAGCTTTAGCTTTATCAGCTTCTGCTTTTTTAGTTTGAGCAGCAGTTACGTCAGCAGCTTCTTTTTCAGCTTTAGCAGTAGCTTCCTCAACTTTTTTAGCTTCTTCAGCAACTTTTTTCTCTAATTCAGCAACTTTAGCATCCGCTTCTGCTTTAGCTTCAGCAGCTTTTTCAGCTTCTGTTTTCTCTGCTGGTTTAGCTGGCTCTTCTTCTACTGGTTTAGCTGGCTCGTTCGCTTCTTTTTCTTTAGCAGCTTTCACTTCTTCTAGAGTTTTGTTGTACTCATCAGTAAGTTTGTTTAATTCGTCAGCAACAGCTTTAGTATCTGAAGCAGCTTGATCAAAGTCATTTTGTGCAGCATCACGAGCTGCTTCTGCTTTTTTAGCAACATCTTCTAAAATTTTAACAATTTCTTCAGATGAACCATTTGCTTTTGCTGTTTCAAGAGCTTTTTTAGTTTTTTGTAGAGTTTCATCTCTCTTAGTTAATGTATCAGCTTTTTTATCTTCTTCAGATTTTAATGCATCCGCTTCTTTTTTAAGCTCATCAACATTTTCACCTAAATCATCAGCTTTATCTTGAAGTTTTTCTGATGCAGGACGAGCAGCATCAGCTTTTTCAGCTTTGTCAATCCCAGCTTTAATATCTTCTGGAAGTTGATCTTTAGTTGAAGGGTTAGCTTGAGTTGCACCAGCATCAGCAGTAGCAGCTTGGTCTTTATTTCTTAATTTTTTCTCAGTTTCTTTATTAGCTTCAGCTTTTTCGTTATCATCTGCTAATTCAGCAAGAACATCACCAGCTTTTAAATCACCAGCTTCTACAGCATTTAATAATTCTTCTTTTGCTTTTTTGTCAAGCAATTCGTTATCAGGAATTTGTTTCAAAGCTTCAGTTAAAGTTTCTTTAGCTTCAGCCTCT
>AQTU01000071.1:0-1997 GCA_000385835.1 Streptococcus mitis 13/39
GCAGAGGATCGAGCCAAGAACGGTTGGAAAGACCTAGCAATTGGTGTGGTGACCGTTGCGATTGGTGCTTTAGCGATTTGGGCAACTATGGGGGCAGCGACACCCTTGGTTGTTGGGGCTGGCTTAACCGCAGGAATTGGAACAGTGGCTTATGGGGCGTCTAATGCAGGGGAAGGGATTCATAACATCCAACTTGGAAATGCAGGGGATGTCCATACGAAATCCTATAATCGCATCCGAGATACGCTTTTTATGGGGAATGACAAGCTGTATCATGATGTTGGGAATGTCTTTGTGACGGCGAGTGCCATCATGATTCCCATAGGGCAGTCTCAGAGCGTTGTCAAGGGCTTGACCCAGTTTGCGATAGGGGAAGCAGGCGCCTATACAGCGGGTCAGGTTGCCTATCATGGGACTAAGCTCCTAGGTGGAAGTGAGGAAGATGCCCAAACCGCAAACTTTATCGGGAATATCGTAGGAGGTTATGTGGTCTCCTCAGCAGCCAGCAAGTTTAGTCTCAATAAGGTGAAAGTAGATCTACCAAGCGCTAAACCATCTCATCTGGATGTCCCACTTCAAGGCAAGCAACTACCCAAGCTGGAACCAGCTAATGTACGTTTGAGTAGTAGGCCAGACCTGCATCTGAAAGCCAGCCCAGCTGATGAGACCCTGGCTAAGCTGAAAAGCCATCCAGCAGTCAGAGTGGATGTACCGAAGGTCAAGCAGATATCAGGCGACAACGTATCAAATGCTGTTAGCGGAGTCAAGTCAGGTGATGTGGTTGTGCCTAGAGTTAAGGATATTGCAACTCCAAGTAGGTTTGGAGATGTGGGAGTGCATAAAATAGATTCTCAAAGTTCAGTAAACATGTCTGAACCATCTCGCTTGGAATATTTACACAATAAATATGGGAAAATTAGTTCTGAAGAATTACATAAAAGAATAAATACACCGAAACTAAAGAGGTTTGTAAAGAATTATGATCCAGTTGAAATTGCCAAATCTTGGCAAGGAGACTTTCCTTATACAGGAGTTGATGAATATCAAAATATTCTAATTAAAAAGGGAGATATTTTATTTGCGGGTGAACCGTTTCCAACAGGTTATATGGTTTCTGAAAAAACGATTACTGATGTTGGAAATAATGCCACTAAGTTGTTTGAAGGTGTCCAAGTGAAACCATACTACGTTCGAGGAATGGATTCTGCTGAGTATAGAAAAATAATGGGGGCTTATAAGTTTAATGAGGATATAAATTCGGCAACAGGCATAACATTATCTAATCCTCAATTTGGCCAAGGGGGACTAACTCAATATTTCGTCCCAGATTTTCGAGAGGCTGTACATAATAAATTTATTGTTCCTGTTAAAACATCAAACATCAAGCTAAATAACTATAAAGTTAACCTTTCTAAGTATGCAGAAATTGAACAGAAGCTACATAATTTAAAATGATCAGGAGTTCAAATGATTATAAATAATACAGTTATTGACAAACAATTAACGAAAGAAATATTTTATAATAATTTTAAAAATTATCTTAAACAGGAAGAAAGTTCTAATTTATTTATGTTAAAATCTCCCGTCAAGATTGAAGGATTAGAATTTTGGGCAGATTTTAATTTTAAAAATAACATTCTTGAATCTTTAAAGTTAAGTATTTATCAATCAAATGATCCGATAAATTATTCGAATATGTATGAATATAAACTACAAGATATAAGACAGATACAGGATAAGTGGTTAGAAAAACAATATGGTAGATTTTCCGAAAAAACTACATACTCTACTAAATTTAATACCTCTTTTGCGGAAATAATATCATATATTGATACAAAATCGGGTGAGACCAGTATAATTTTTTTATTTAAGTGATGCAATATGTAATAACTCTCTATAAATAATTTCAATTAGGGAATATCAAATGACAAGCTGTATCATCAGGTTGGTGGGATCTTTGTGACAGCGAGTGCCATCATGATTCCCATAGGGCAGTC
>AQTU01000072.1:0-1878 GCA_000385835.1 Streptococcus mitis 13/39
TGTTTTTCATAGAAAATAATGTTTCCGTAACTTTTCAAAGCAACTTCCATCTCTCTCCCAAAACTGGAAGTTAGTTTTAGAAGTTACCTAAAAATCAGGTCGCCTATTTTAAAAAAGCAGCAAACTATAAACTAGTAGGTTCCACACCAAATGTAGCCCCATACTGCCCCATAAATCAGATTTATAGCGCACCATCCCTAAAAACATCCCAAGTGAAACATACAAACACCAAGCTAGAATGGTTCCAGGATGATGTGCTAAGGTAAATAAAACGCTTGTCAAAGCAACTCGAATATCTAATTTTCTAACCAAGTTCCATAAAATTTCTCAATACAGAAATTCTTCAACAATACTCACATTGATTAAGAAAAGAATGGTGATGTAATCATAATTTCAATTTTTAAATCATGATGCCCATTTTACCTTTCTTGCCTTAACTGGTTTAAATCGAATCTTATTAATGAGTCTAAGCTCTATTTCTCTACAACCTGTAACGGAGGTATCATTGATTTTAAGGCTTCTTGGAAAGTATTGATTACCTTTTTCATGTGATAATTCTACTGTATAACTGATACCATTACTTAATTTAAAGACTACAAAATAAATATGATCTCTTTTAAATCGGTGACCGACTCTTCTATTCAAAATGCCATCAGTTGTATAGAATTTGCACTCCATTACATGTAACATTTGATAAAGCAACAAGGTTCCAACTATTTTGAATTTATTTTCGTTGAACCAACCATTATCAGCTTTATTAAGACGTTCCAATGTCCAATCATCTTTTAATCCTTCAAAAATACTCCCTGCATTATTAGTTGGTAAATTAACATGATGTTCTCTAGATAATCCTAAAAGATGAGGAATGGAGGAATTTGGGACTGATAGAATAATTTCAGGACAGTTCTCCATATTTGTCTGATAAATATATTTGTACTGAGAAACATTTTTCTCAATAGTATTGGCCAAGCAATCCATCTTAACATTGAGAATATCAATCTCTCCATCAAAAGTCTTTAGCCATTCCAAAGTATAAGTCATTTGAATTTTCTCCTAAAAAAGAGAAGGAAGCTCCTGCTTCCTTCTCTCCCACGTATTGAGTTTCACCTCACGCTAGATATGCCCTATCTGTTCCTCAAGGGTAGGCAGTCCTGCTATTCTTTTTCTCAACAAACAGTCTGAACTGAGAGCGGAGCCCACAGGCGGGTGCAGACCATATCCACTAGCCCACAAGTAATTATATCATTTAATTACCTTCATTATACGCAATTAGTCCATATTTGTCAACAATTACATTCATTATGAATATCTAAATAAATCAGGCCACCTATTTTAAACAAGCAGCAGACTATAAACTAGTAGATTCCATACCAAATGTAGCCCCATACTGCCCCATAAGTCCGATTTGTAGCGCACCATCCCTAAAAACATTCCCAATGAAACATATAAACACCAAGCTAGAATGGTTCCTGGATGATGAACTAAGGCAAATAAAACACTTGTCAAAGCAACTCTAATATCTAATTTTCTGACCAAGTTCCATAAAATTTCTCTATACAGAAATTCTTCAACCATACTCGCATTGATTAAAAACAATAAAAATGAAAACCAAGGAACTTGATGTTGAAGCCCAATTAAGTTTACTTGATTCGTGCTTCCTTGAGCATGAATCAGACTAAAACATAAACTTATAATCAGTAGGCTAACGAATCCAATACCAAGCCATTTCATCCTAGATTTCATATTGACCTTGTCGACTTGTTTTCGTTGGACATACATCCATAAAAAAGAAATGAGTGACGCACCATAGAGAATCTGTAGTATAGTTAACTCACCGATACAAAGAAATTTCAGTAAGTATAGAGATACCAATAGGAT
>AQTU01000073.1:0-1738 GCA_000385835.1 Streptococcus mitis 13/39
AAAACGATAGATATCTCCTTTGACTGGTGCTACAATCACACGAGCAATGATGAGCATCTTTTTGGTACTTCCTTTTAAAAATATTAGCGAGTGTAAATGGGAGGATTATCCTTCATTATTTCTTCTCCTAACTCTGTATTGCTTGATATCAGATCAAAAGGACAATCAGAGTCTATTTTATGACTCGCAATTTTTTTAGAAATCTTCTCAAAAAGAAGTAGCTCATTTTGAGAGTCATCAGAATCTATGACTAGTAAGTAACTACTTTCTTCTTTCACTAGTATCTTTACGAAAAAGACATTATTAACTGAAGGAATTTCCTTAAAAATATTTGAAAGCTTTTTTTCAATCAACGTTGTATCCTCAATTGGCTTTCCAAAAAGTATTTTACGTGAATTGATTAAAGATAATATCGATTCTATATAATCTTTGTCCATAAAAACACTGATTTCACAAGGATTCAATACAACATATTTTACAGGTGAATTACGTTCTAGAAATTTATAAATATATACTATATCTACTTTGGCGAACTTAACACTTTTATTAAATAATGAACTAGATAAATTGATAGATTCAAAATCAGTAAATATAGGCAAATACTGTCTACCATCGCTACCATTTAATGTGATTAGAATATCAGAGCTATCAATTGTAGTAAAAGGTACCAACAAATATGATTTTGAAAGAGCAATAGCAAATTTCTTCCAGTCTGACTCCCTGTTATTTTCTTTATATATATTATATAAAAGATTCAAATCTAACATTAACTTCCTCATTCTTCTAATAAAGCATCAATTCTATTTAATAATGACGAAAATTGAGTATTACATTTTGTCATATATGTAGCATCAGAATCAAGAATATAAAAATCCGATAAACCGTCTCTTGGGAAAAACATACTTTTGTACATTTTTCGAAGTTTCTCTATACATTCATTTGGGAGTTCAGGATTTTCTATATTTTGTATGATTGCTATCATATTTTTAAGCGTCCCTATAAAATAATTAACATTATGACGCTGCTTATGTTCTGATAGAATCCCTAATAAGTCAATTAACAATTCTATTAGTTCTTCTTTGAAATTTACCATCACCTTATTCCTCCTAGATGTGTTGTATTATTAAGAATTCCATCAATAGTCCAGGGTTTATTGATAAATATCTGTTCTTTGCCACCAATATATACTCCTCCTTGAGATCCTGTAGGACCTTCATAATAGACGGTACCTTTTGGGAACTTAGTAGCATAGATATCAGTCAATTCTGATGTACCTGTTAAGACTCCTGTATCCCTATCAATCCACTGAGGTTTAACTGCGGACTCTATCCTAACTTTTATTACTGACTCAGGGATATCCCTTGTATAATATTGTCCTAAAGGACTGTCAGAATTTCCTGCTCTAAAAAAGACCGTATCCTCTTCTAATATTTTCACATTATATTTACCGCTAGCGAAACTTTTAGCTGCAGTTTCATTAATTTCTAGTAGTGGCCCAGAATTTTCAATCATATTGTAACTATATTCTCTTGGATTGGTGGACACCTTATTGAGACTAAACTTGCTGGCTGCTGAAGCTACCACATAACCTCCTACGATATTCCCGATAAAGTTCGCGGTTTGGGCATCTTCTTCACTTCCACCTAGGAGCTTGGTCCCGTGATAGGCAACCTGACCCGCTGTATAGGCACCGGCTTCCCCTATCGCAAACTGGGTCAAGCCCTTGACAACGCTCTGA
>AQTU01000074.1:0-1639 GCA_000385835.1 Streptococcus mitis 13/39
TTCGATGGGAAAGCAGTAGAAGTTACTCTTCGAGAACCTTATTCGAGAGATCTACTGAAGGTTGTCAAGTCGATTAAGCAACGTCAGAAATTGATAGCTTATCGCTATAAAGAAGGAAAACTGCTATTTGTGAAGAAGGAGGCATTAGATGTCCTCTGAACAACAGGAACGAATGGCAGTTCAATATGCTGAGCGTAGTCTTTTATTTACTGTAAAAAGTCTTTTAAAGATTCTAGAATGGTCTAGACGTCAGGCTTTAGCACAGGATTCCGCCTATAAGATAGGAGTGCAGAAATTAGAAGAATTGCTACAATCTCCTTATTCGATTGATACGATTAATCTGAAAAAAGATTTTTTAGACAAACCAATTGATATAGAGAAATTTAAAGCTTTTTTAGAAAAAGAAGAGATTCCTTTAGCCATCGCTTGGCAAGGGGATTCTCTGCATTTCTACACGAAAGACCGTTCGATTCTAGACAATCATTTAGACCATCTGTTAGAAAAAATGGTTAATGATCCGGAAAAATTAGCTGATTTTACCATGGATAAGTCATTAGACGATGCAATTGATGAGGCTAAATCCCAAATTACCTTTAGACAAGAAGGAGCCGTCAAACAGAAAGAGATGGTGAGATGATGTACAGTGGAAAGAAATTCCTACTATTCTCACTGTTAGGTATCGTACTAGGCTATCTTTTTCATCGTTTGACGCTTTTGTATGATTCCTATACTGGAAATACATTAGATAAATGGACTCATCTTCTGATGGAAGGTCAAGATGAAGTTCTTCAGTCGCCATGGAATGTTTCCTTTACTGGAAAATCAAGTGCTTTTTTTCTACTAGGTTTTGTGATGATGTTGCTGGTTTATCTCTATCTAGAGACTGGTAAAAAACAATACCGAGAAGGAGTAGAATACGGGAGCGCCCGTTTTGGAACTCTAAAAGAAAAGAAGTTTTTTTACGGTAAGGAATTTTCTCATGATACGATCTTAGCACAAGATGTTCGTCTGACATTATTAGATAAAAAACCACCCCAATATGATAGAAATAAGAATATTGCGGTAATTGGTGGTTCAGGAAGTGGGAAGACATTTCGCTTTGTGAAACCTAATCTGATTCAGATGAATAGTTCTAATATTGTAGTGGATCCTAAAGATCACTTGGCTGAGAAAACAGGCAAACTCTTTTTAGAACATGGCTACCAAGTAAAGGTGCTAGATTTAGTCAATATGAAGAACTCAGATGGCTTCAATCCTTTTCGCTATATAGAGACAGAAAACGATTTGAATCGCATGCTGACGGTTTATTTCAATAACACTAAAGGCTCTGGTTCCCGTAGTGATCCATTTTGGGATGAAGCTTCTATGACTTTAGTTCGAGCTTTAGCCTCCTACTTGGTCGATTTCTATAATCCACCTAAAACAAGAGAACAACTCATTGAAGAAAGTCGTTTGAGTCAAACAGAATACCAAAACTTGTTGAAACGTCAAAAAAAAGAAGTGGAAGAGCGAAAAAAACGAGGGCGTTATCCAAGTTTTGCTGAAATCTCAAAACTCATTAAACACTTATCCAAGGGTGAAAACCAAGAAAAAAGTGTCTTAGAAATTCTATTTGAAAATTATGCTAAAAAGTATGGGA
>AQTU01000075.1:0-1639 GCA_000385835.1 Streptococcus mitis 13/39
TTTGATGGGAAAGCAGTAGAAGTTACTCTTCGAGAACCTTATTCGAGAGATCTACTGCAGGTTGTCAAGTCTATTAAGCAACGTCAGAAATTGATTGCTTATCGTTATAAAGAAGGAAAGCTGCTATTTGTTAAGAAGGAGGCCTCAGATGTCCTCTGAACAACAGGAACGAATGGCAGTTCAATATGCAGAGCGTAGTCTTTTATTTACTGTAAAAAGTCTCTTAAAAATTCTAGAATGGTCTAGACGTCAGGCTTTAGCACAGGATTCTGCCTATAAGATAGGAGTACAGAAATTAGAAGAATTGCTACAATCTCCTTATTCGATTGATACAATTAATCTGAAAAAAGATTTTTTAGACAAACCAATTGATATAGAGAAATTTAAAGCTTTTTTAGAAAAAGAAGAGATTCCTTTAGCCATCGCTTGGCAAGGGGATTCTCTACATTTCTACACGAAAGACCGTTCGATTCTAGACAATCATTTAGACCATCTGTTAGAAAAAATGGTTAATGATCCGGAGAAATTAGCTGATTTTACCATGGATCAGTCATTAGACGATGCAATTGATGAGGCTAAATCCCAAATTACCTTTAGACAAGAAGGAGCCGTCAAACAGAAAGAGATGGTGAGATGATGTACAGTGGAAAGAAATTCCTACTATTCTCACTGTTAGGTATCTTACTAGGTTATCTTTTTCATCGTTTGACGCTTTTGTATGATTCCTATACTGGAAATAGCTTAGATAAATGGACTCATCTTCTGATGGAAGGTCAAGATGAAGTTCTTCAGTCGCCATGGAATGTTTCTTTTACTGGAAAATCAAGTGCTTTTTTTCTACTAGGCTTTGTGATGATGTTGCTGGTTTATCTCTATTTAGAGACTGGCAAAAAACAATACCGAGAAGGGGTAGAATACGGGAGCGCCCGTTTTGGAACTCTAAAAGAAAAGAAGCTCTTTTACGGTAAAGAATTTTCTCATGATACGATATTAGCACAGGATGTTCGTTTGACATTATTAGATAAAAAACCACCCCAATATGATAGAAATAAGAATATTGCGGTGATCGGAGGTTCAGGAAGTGGGAAGACCTTTCGCTTTGTAAAACCCAATCTAATTCAGATGAATAGTTCAAATATTGTCGTGGATCCTAAAGATCACTTGGCCGAGAAAACAGGCAAACTCTTTTTAGAACATGGCTACCAAGTAAAGGTGTTAGATTTAGTCAATATGAAGAACTCAGATGGCTTCAATCCTTTTCGCTATATAGAGACAGAAAATGATTTGAATCGTATGCTGACGGTTTATTTTAATAACACTAAAGGCTCTGGTTCCCGTAGTGATCCATTTTGGGATGAAGCTTCTATGACTTTAGTTCGAGCTTTAGCCTCCTACTTGGTCGATTTCTATAATCCACCCAAAACAAGAGAACAGCTCATAGAAGAAAGTCGTTTAAGTCAAAAGGAATATCAAAACTTGTTGAAACGTCAAAAAAAAGAAGTGGAAGAGCGAAAAAAACGAGGACGTTATCCAAGTTTTGCTGAAATCTCAAAACTCATTAAACACTTATCCAAGGGTGAAAATCAAGAAAAAAGTGTCTTAGAAATTCTATTTGAAAATTATGCTAAAAAGTATGGAA
>AQTU01000076.1:0-1559 GCA_000385835.1 Streptococcus mitis 13/39
CCGGTTTTGGTGCTGGTTTTGTATTCTCTTTTACAATCTTACCATTTTTAGATGCATCCTTTTCTTGAGCAGATACTTTCTGAGATGAGAAAGGCAACATCCCCATTGTATCTGAAAGAGAAACAAGTGCAAAAGTAGTTGCTGCTAAACTTGTAACCAAAATTTTTTTTTGATTTTCTCATAAAAATCTCCTTTTCTTATGATTTACACTTATAGTATATCATATCCTTAATCTTTTTTACATTAAAATAATAACTATACAAGCACTAATCTGAAGCTGAGCGAGTAGAAATTGAAGCTTATTTAAACGTAGGACTCAAACCAGCTGAGTTTGCTCATAGACTGGGGAGAAACCAACGGGACATAGCATAGATGCCTTTGTTCACACCTATAAACTCCAACACCTTTTTGAAATTGGAAAATCCATTCTGTTCTGGGTGGAAAGACAATAGGAGAACCTTCTATTTTGAACTTGGCTATAGTCCGCAAAAAAGCTGTTTGAGCTCACTCAAACAGCTTGAAAGATACTCTCTTAATCAGAGGAACAACTTTGTTGTACTTGACTTGTCAATTGGTGTTAAAATAGTTATTCTAAATAATTAGTCGCCTAGATGTTGAATGGCATAGTTTGCTTCTTCTTTTGTAAATTTTCCATTCCAAGGATTAGTTAACCAGTCATAAATTTTCGTTTTTGAGACATTACTATATTTTCGGTATTGTCTTGCTTTAGCTAAGGCATTCGCCTTATAGTCTGCTTGCAAATGATTGATAGCATATTGTGCAGTGTCACTATTAAAACCTTTAAAAATTAACATCTCATAAATTCTTTTTTTTGACAAATGAATGCTGTTATAACCTTGTGCTTCCTCTAAAGCTGCTGAGTATGGATTCCCGTCTGTTGGTTTTGGTTGCCACACACCATCGTATCCTACATAATAACGACCACCATCTACCCATTTACCCATTACCATTTTGCCTTCAGAATCAACATAGTAACGACCGCCATCTACCCATTCATTCTTGGCCATCTTACCATCTGATTTATAATAATAAGCTCCTACCCATTTATTGCGAGGATAGCTGCCTTCTGATGGTAGATTAAGTTTTTGAATAGCATAGTTAGCTTCTTCTTCCGTAAATTTATCAACATTCGGAGAGGTCAGCTTTCTATATATTTCTGATTTAGATGAAGTACCATATTTTAAATGCATTCTTGCTTGAGCCAAGGCATTTGCCTTATAATCTGCTTGCAAATGATTGATAGCATATTGTGCAGTGTCACTATTAAAACCTTTAAAAATTAACATCTCATAAATTCTTTTTTTTGATAAATGAATGCTGTTATAACCTTGTGCTTCCTCTAAAGCTGCTGAGTATGGATTCCCGGCTGCTGGTTTTGGTTGCCACACACCATCGTATCCTACATAATAACGACCACCATCTACCCATTTACCCATTACCATTTTGCCTTCAGAATCAACATAGTAACGGCCACCATCTACCCATTCATTTTTAGCCATCTTACCGTTTGATTTTAGATAGTAATTACCTACCCATTT
>AQTU01000077.1:0-1557 GCA_000385835.1 Streptococcus mitis 13/39
AGCGAAATCACCCGACTGATAAGTCCCTACAGTCCGTGTCTTCCCTGCATGCTCTGCGATCAAGGCCTTGGTCGCAGACAAGAGTTCCTTAAAGGCAACCAAATCCTGACTCGCATGATTACTTTCATACTGGATGATCGAGTTGTCCAAGTTCTTGAGCTGGCTCATGAGGAAGTTATAGTTCATGACTGTACTGGTATGACTGCTTCCTGAATAGCTCACCAAGTCTGAAATCTTGTCCTTGGTCGTGTTCAAGAGCTCAATCTCACTCTTTAGATTGTCCCGTGAACTCTTCAAATCACTATGAAGGGTTGTAAACACCTGACCTGGTAACTTTGCATGATTGCTTGAATCAATTTGATAGTAACCATCCTTGTACAGTAGGAGATTAGTTGAGTAGTCATTCATCAGGTTAACCAGAGTTTGAAGAAGAGTCCCATGCACCTCTACTAGGTAACGGCGCATACTCGAGATGGCCTGACCTTGGAGATTTTGATTGTTGATGAAGTCTGTCATGGCCTTATTTAGACTAGCGATGGCCTCTTCCCAAGCATTCATCGTCTTTTGACTTTCCACTTGAACAGAGGTGATATCATCAAATTTTATATTGTAACTCATAGCACCTCCCTACTGCAAGCCAGAAAACAGTGTTTGTCCCAATACTGTATCTGTACGGGCCAACTCTTTTCCTGTAGCTGCCATCAAGGCGATGTCTGTTCCCAATAAGGACGTATAGCTCGTCATCAACTGATAGAGCTCATTGAATTGTTTTTGATATAGGTTCACTCCTTCTTCATTATACCACAAAAAGAGAGCGTCTTTCGCTCCCTTTATTACTCCGGTAATTCTACCTTCAAGCTCATATCCGTATTCTGCAATGTCTTCTGAACAGTTGCTAGGAGTGCTAAACTGTTATCAGATGGAGAATACTGGAATGTGATATGGATGACTTTTTGGTCAAAGTTATCTCCATATCGTTCCACATACTGTTTGCTTTCGAGAAAATGAATATAATTGTTTATTTTTTCTTGCAGAATTTTTAGATGAACTGCTTCTATTTCTTCCTCCCAGCCAATTGGATCCACAAGGAGTAACTCTAAATGACTATCTACAACACCAATAGAGTCTAGTTCGCTAGGTTTCAGTTTTGAAACGATAACTTGTGTGACGATTTGATTAAATTCTTCAGGAGAAAATATTTTTTGGTTATCAGATAAATCATTAAAAATTAGATCAGGATTATTTCGTATAAAAATTTTGTCTGACTCTTCTTGTGTATATTGCTTTTTTGATTTCCAAAAACCATATTGCGCATAATTCATTAACTCTTTACCAGTATGTTCTCCCGACATATAGCTATCGGCAGCTTCTTTGGGGATTTCTTGAACCACTTCTGGCATGGTAATATTAAAAGTTGGATAACGTAAAAAATACTTATCCCCATCTTGACAGATTTCCAACATGTCTTTTTGGCTTAAATAAATAGTTTCCATTCTCATCTCCTTTGTTGTTTACCAAATATCTACTAATGTTACCTTATCTTTTGGAACCGGGTCT
>AQTU01000078.1:0-1416 GCA_000385835.1 Streptococcus mitis 13/39
TTGGAGATTCTCACTTAATGTAAAAACAGGAACTTGCCTACAACTAACCGTGTATAAACAAGTTCCTCACAGGCTATTTCAATGGCGATACAGCATCAAAACATTATTGTTCAATAGAATTTAAAAAGTTATCAATGGCTTGGCCTTCTAAACTTTTTACTTTAACTCCCTGATCTTTAAAGATTCCTAAAGGTGTTTCGATTATTTTTAAGACTTCAATGTCTTTTCGGCTAATCTCTTTTGCCCATTCTAATTTGTTTATCTGCTTGAATCCCAACTCATCCTTTATTTGATTTTGGTTGGCGCTTGGTATTATTTCAAACCAATCTTTCTCAACATTCCTTCGAATCATCCCACTACTAACATGAAAAGAATGCCCCTTATATTGAATCTCATAATGAATACTGTATAGATAGTCTAGCTCTTCCATCTTGACTTTTTTTGTAAATACATTATCAGATATCCTCCCCCAAGGACTTATATAATTTTGAAAATCTTTAAATTTAACACGACTATATAAAATTACTTCATGCTTGTTCTCATATTCCGCTTCAAATTTGTTTTGTTTATAAATTGCGTACATTACTATCCCTCATTCCAATACTATCCAGCCTTTATCTTTAGTAAAACCGTATTGTTTCATAACTTTACCAGTTTTACTTTCAAAAATGCTTATCATATCTCCATTCTTAAATACATGTTCTTCCATCAATTTATACTCCGGTAATATGATATTCTTAGAACCTGTAAAACCTCGACCTGTAAAAGGATAACTCGCATTATCAAGTTCACCGAATGGAATATCTAGCTTATCTGCTTCATCCAAGAAAAATGATATCTTTGCATAGGTCTTGGTCTTTTCTAAGTCAAAAGGAGTATTGGGGTAGTCTAATCGATTTCCTTCAACTATTTCTGGAAGAGTAGTTAATGATTTTGAATGCTCATCAACCGAGACAAAACCTGCAAAATAATTACGTTCTCCGCTGAGATATGATTCAACAAACTCTGTAGGTATCGTTTTATTCATCTTGGTTTTAGGAGCTGGTATACCAATCTCTTTGCGAACAGCTTTGACAAAGGCATCTGTTTTAGCTGATAAAGTCGTATCTGCATCTACTAAGTTCGAAAAGTCCTCTAGGGTATAACCCGCCTTATTGATTTTAGCTTTTATTTCTGGAGATGTATATAGTTCTAGATTAGATAATCGATCACTATTCAGAGTGTATTTTTTTGTATTCGTAGAAAAGGCATCTTTCACCTTATTGAGACTAAACTTGCTGGCTGCTGAGGAGGTCACATAGCCTCCTACCAGGTTCCCTATAAAGTTGGCGGTTTGAGCATCCTCTTCGCTACCACCTAGGAGCTTGGTCCCATGATAGGCAACCTGACCGGCTGTATAGGCACCGGCTTCTCCTA
>AQTU01000079.1:0-1351 GCA_000385835.1 Streptococcus mitis 13/39
GTGGAGAGGCAATATTCCAATCGACAACATTTTTCAAACCATCTTTGAGTTTGAGAATAGAACCTGCCAAGTTACCTGTCGATTTGAGGCGAGCAGTTCCATTTGCAACGACAACTGGGAATTCTCCCAACATGTAGTCACCGTCTTCCAATCCACCAGCTGTCATACAGTCTGTGATAAGGGCAATATTTTCAGTTCCTTTTTGTTTGATAAGAATTTCGCAGGCTTTTGGATCTACGTGGTGACCATCACAGATTAACTCTGCATAGGTATGTGGCAATTGATACATAGCCCCAACCATACCGAGTTCACGGTGAGTCAAGCCACGCATGCCATTGTAGGCATGTACCCAGACGCTCGCTCCAGCATCTACTGCCTTTTTAGCTTCATCAAAAGTCGCATTTGAGTGACCAAGAGCAACCGTCACGCCTTCGCCTGTAACCGTACGAACAAAGTCTTCTACACCTTCACGTTCTGGCGCAAGAGCAATTTTATTAAGCAAGCCATTAGCTGCTTTTTGCCAAGCACGAAACTCATCCATACGAGGATCTTTCATGTAGGCAGGGTTTTGAGCGCCCTTGTATTTCTCTGTGAAATAAGGCCCTTCAAAATAAATCCCACGAATCTTGGCTCCACTTGCTTCCTGGTAACGAGCACCAATATTTTCTGTTACCGCAAGCAATTGCTCATAAGATGATGTCAAAGTGGTTGGCAAGAAGCTCGTTACCCCCATGCTGAGGAGTCCTTCACTCATGGTATGAAGGGTTCCTTCGATATTATTATCCATAACATCCACACCGCCAAATCCATGAATGTGGGTATCTACAAGTCCTGGAGCAATGCTATAACCTGTATAGTCAATAATCTCAGCTCCCTCAGGAATCTGCTCGACATGTTTTCCAAACTTGCCGTCCACAAGTTCCAAGTAACCACCACGACGCACTCCGTGTGGGTAGAAAAACTGATCCGCTTTAATATAGTTAGGCATAATGTTAACCTCCTTAAAAGATTGATTCCACAATTTATTATGTCAATTACATTATAAACCTTTCTTTTTTATTTGTAAATGGTATAGACCTATTTTCTAGAGATATTTTAAAAGAGCTGGATTTCTCCAACTCTTCTCTTTTAAATACAAGTTATTTTGATTTGACTGGCTTGTCTTGAGCTGTTTGCAAGGCTGTAGCAATGGTATCTGCATACAATTTTGCTCCTGCTTCAATTTTACTGTTGTCACTTCCAAAATGGACTTGGTCTGTTCCAGTCCAAATTTCTGGATGTTCCTTAGCAACTTGATTCCAATCTGCTATCGTGATGTAAGGTGTCTTCTCTGCCAATTCTCTCATATAGG
>AQTU01000080.1:0-1345 GCA_000385835.1 Streptococcus mitis 13/39
AGGCTAGACAGTACGATTATCCAGAAACCTACAAAGAAGCTATTAAGAAGCCCTATTTAGAAGGTGGAGCCTCTTCTGTTGTTAATGGAGATAGTATAGAAAACTTCGTTTTTGATGAAGATGCTTCTTCTATAGGACGTGTAACCCAAGATGGGATTGGCCAAGGAAACTTTGCGACTAGTATTGTAGAAGACTCTGCCCTCTTATATGATAAAAGTGGGACTCTTAAATCAGGTCATGAGATTGCGACAGTCAAAGGTGTGAGTGATAATACTTATAAATCAGGTATCTATCAATATGAATACAGTCCTGAGCTAGTTAGAAATATGGATAAAGAAGGTCTACTACAATTTCCAAACGGGGACACGCCTGGTTCTTCGTCTTTAAATATTCCAGGGGCCAAAACCTGGGCTGGTTCTGACATTAAGATGTCTGAGAGCGAGTTGCTTATGCCGACTATTGATATGAAGGGACATTCTTACGATGATTTTCTATCTGCGATTGAACGCCAAGGCTATTATGAAATCAAAAATCCACGTGTCTATAGACCAGGCACTAATGAAATTATTTCAGTTGAAGGGATTTTTAGAATTAACCAATGGAGTAAATAAATGAAGAAATTTGAAATACCAGAGCCTAAAGAATATGAATCTTTTGTTAATTTTTATCGTGATATGATGAGAGAAGGGAAAGAGGAGGAAGCTTTTTTAGGTACAAATCCAAAATATCGTATATGGCAAAGGGATTCTTATGAACTTGATAGCACAGATATTTTAGTATTGATGGATTATTGCTTATTCCCTCTGTATGTGGAAGGTGATGAGGATATAGCTAAAAGAACTTTTGACATCTTGAAAGAGTTTAGTTTATCTAATGATTTAATGAGATTAAAGAAAGTAACGAAATATATTTCTATTCAAAGTAGATGGGTAAAGAAATATACAAGCCTTCCCTTTGTTATTGAAACAGATGAATTGGTAAGAAATATTATAGAAAGCATTTCAAAATTATCTGATGAGCAGAAACATACGTATACCTATGAAAGACTATGTAATGTATTAGACCGTAGTCCATTATACAGGCAGTGTGATGAAGAAAAGGTAGAGAAGATTCTTAAGGAATTCAAGGAAAAATACTACAATCCACCAAAGGTAGTAGAAACCATTAAAACAGTTGAGAAAATTGAACTAGACGTTACAAGCATCGATGCGATGGGTGTTTCAGATGACCATTTGGAGTTGTTGTTGATTGATGAAAACAAATGGATTGAGTCATTAGAAGAGGAGCATCTCTTGAAACTTCAAGAAAAACTCAATAACTATATCTACTTCCTCGAAAGCAAGCA
>AQTU01000081.1:0-1308 GCA_000385835.1 Streptococcus mitis 13/39
TATTTTTGTACACAGTAAATCTTTCAATTCAAATAAAGTTTCGTCAATATGGTCATCATCATCCCGGAGACTATGACAGATTTTCGTGAGTATAGTTTTTAATTCTACTTTACAAAAACTATCTATTTTAGAATTACTATCCTCATCACTCAATTTACAATACTTGTTACCATCAGGATATTCATATAGTTTAACAGCTCTTTCGTTTGGAACAAATTTAGGTTTATTTGGTAGTTCTTTAAATTTATCCTCTGGTAAATCAAATCCCTTTACTTCACAAATTGTGTGTAAATATCTTGAATCTTCATCAATACCATCAACATTAAATCCAGTCAACACATCCGCGTAATCATTTAGATTTTTCGAAGTTGTTTTCGCTTTAACTTGATGCCTTGAAATAACTTGTTCATTCCGAACGATGTCCACGTCTTCGCCATTTTCTTTTTCAAATTGAACAGAATAGCTACTATGATCCTCATCTTTTTTTAGCAAATCACATAGTTCTTTCAAAGCAAGAAAAATACCAACCTGTCCTTGATGATTATAGCCACTCCAACTGGATGTTGCATTATTCTTTTTACCTGCCACCTTCAACAATCTCCTCTTAAATATTAATTCATTAAACCGTTGAGGTTATCATTTTCTAACTCTCTTAAATTATCAACCAAGTTCAACGATACCATCATGGTATTCCTCGGAGTTTCTTTTTGCCTAACTTAAATCTATAATGAGCTCTTCGTAGCGAACTAGAATGCTTAAATAGGACAAATCAATTTTTTACTTCAACTTGCTTGTTAATAAATTTTCTAGCTTGTTCAAAGTCAGGTGTGATATAGAAACCAGGTCCAAAGTCTAGCTCACTTCCTAAATTAAATTTAACATCGATTCCTTTTTTTAAGGATTCTAAATGTCTCAATAATGTAGCATGAAACCACTGCGTCTGACCTAGTTGCTT
The DNA here is from genome assembly GCA_000385835.1 of Streptococcus mitis 13/39. Classification (GTDB taxonomy): domain Bacteria; phylum Bacillota; class Bacilli; order Lactobacillales; family Streptococcaceae; genus Streptococcus; species Streptococcus mitis_AI. The sequence goes on from AQTU01000081.1 coordinate 956, forward strand.
TTCCTGCTTGGTAGTCAACTCCAAAATATTTACTTCCTTCTCTAGTCTATACTAAAAGTATAACACAAGACTTTATGCAAGTAAAAGAAAATTTTATAAAACCATTTATTTCATTCCATTTTTCCTAAATCTCTCTAAATTCTTCTCCAATTGTTCCTTATGAAGTTGATTTTTAGCTTCCTTTAATGTGTCGTCCAAAGTTTCTTCTCTATAAGTTGCTTCTGTTTTTAGCTGTTCTGATCCTTGATCTGGAGTGAAAATGATATCTAGCAGTCGGTCTATTTTTTCAAGATCTTGGGCAGACATATCAGATAGTCTATGAATTAGCTTCTTAAATACATCACTATTGTCTT
>AQTU01000082.1:0-1293 GCA_000385835.1 Streptococcus mitis 13/39
GAGTATGGAAGTAATGAAATTATTGGCTATGTTTCGTGGAACAATTCCAAAAGATAGGGAGAAAATGGACCTATTTCTTCGTTATCAAGCGCAACATTTTGATGAGAAATGGCAAGACTTGGTAGAGAGTTTTTTGGCTGAAGAGGGCAAGATAGAAGAGATACCTCATGTGTATTCGTTTCATCAAGACATTATTTCTTTCCTAGAGGCTAGTTCTGAAAATAATGACCAAGATTTAGAAAGTTACACAAGAAATTTTGGACAAGCAGGTTTAAGTAAATTATCTCAATTAAGTAATTTTGAGAAAAACTTGGTGCTAGAAGTCGCAACCTATAACCTTTCCACTCGATTTTATATCCAATCTGAAAAAGAGAAGTTAGAACCATTAAGTGAGCTTGTATTTCATCAAAATCAGGATGTCAATTTAGTCAATGTTTATCGGGTTGCGAATAATCTATCTGACCGCATTAGTAGAGATATAGAGGAGTTTCTTCTAATGGTTGATTCCAAAGAACTAAAAAAAGAGGTTCTTGAGATTCATTTTGAAGAAAAAGAAGGAGATCTTCTAGCCTATTTGGGTTCAGAATTGATGGCTACTTTAGATACTGTTACGGATCTTGTCCATCATGAAGAAAACTACCAACAACTTCCACTTACACAAAAGCTGAAGATTATTACTCATTTTGATGAAGTAAAGGCTATAAGAGAAAAGTCTAAGCAAGTAGCGGAATCCTTATCTCCTTCAAGTGATATTGAACAGGAAACGGAAGAAACGAACTCCTTTTCTAATGTCGATAAAATTGTAGAAGAAGCTTTGAGGGAATATCCAATCGGTTCACAAGTAAGTTATAAAGGACAAGTTTTTCAGTTGGTTTCGATTGAAAATGCACAGTTAAATGACTTAATTCGCCTAGAGCTATTCAATGATTCCAACCAGTTATTTGAAGAGAATCCTATCTTATACTTGAACAGTTTGGAAGAGATTGAACAAGTATTGTCTCATGTAGAACTTGAAAAAGAAGATTCAGAGATTGAGATTGAATCACCAAGTGGAAGCCAGGAAATAGATTTGTTTTCCTATCTGGAAGAGGATAATGAAGAGGATAATGAAAAGGAAAAGGATAAGGATAAGGAAACAAAACCTTTAATTTCAGGTATAGAAGAGACGGATGTCCCCGTTCAAGATTTTGTTTTTCCAGATGATTTAGAGGACTTTTATCCTAAGACAAATCGAGAAAAAATTGAAACGAATATCGCCGCAATTGAACTTGTTAAAAGATTAGAAAAAGAGGT
>AQTU01000083.1:0-1281 GCA_000385835.1 Streptococcus mitis 13/39
AAGTATGGAAGTAATGCAATTATTGGCTATGTTTCGTGGAACAATTCCAAAAGATAGGGAGAAAATGACCCTATTTCTTCGTTATCAAGCGCAACATTTTGATGAGAAATGGCAGGATTTGGTAGAGAGTTTTTTGACTGAAGAGGGCAAGATAGAAGAGATACCTCATGTCTATTCTTTTCATCAAGATATTGTTTCTTTTCTAGAGGCCAGTTCTGAAAATAATGACCAAGATTTAGAAAGTTACACAAGAAATTTTGGACAAGCAGGTCTAAGTAAATTATCTCAATTAAGCAATTTTGAGAAAAACTTGGTGCTAGAAGTCGCAACCTATAACCTTTCCACTCGATTTTACATCCAATCTGAAAAAGAAAAACTAGAACAACTAAGTGAGCTTGTATTTCATCAGAAACAGGATGTCAATTTAGTCAATGTCTATCGGGTTGCGAATAATCTATCTGACCGCATTAGTAGAGATATAGAGGAGTTTCTTCTAATGGTTGATTCCAAAGAACTAAAAAAAGAGGTTCTTGAGATTCATTTTGAAGAAAAAGAAGGAGATGTTCTAGCCTATTTGGGTTCAGAATTGATGGCTACTTTAGATACTGTTACGGATCTTGTCCATCATGAAGAAAACTACACACAACTCCCACTGACACAAAAGCTGAAGATTATTACTCATTTTGATGAAGTAAAGGCTATAAGAGAAAAGTCTAAGCAAGTAGCGGAATCCTTATCTCCTTCAAGTGATATTGAACAGGAAACGGAAGAAACGAACTCTTTTTCTAATGTCGATAAAATTGTAGAAGAAGCTTTGAGGGAATATCCGATTGGTTCACAAGTAAGTTATGAAGGACAAGTATTTCAGTTGGTTTCGATTGAAAATGCACAGTTAAATGGCTTAGTTCGCCTAGAGGTATTCAATGATTCCAATCAATTATTTGAAGAGAATCCTATCTTATACTTGAACAGTTTGGAAGAGATTGAACAAGTATTGTCTCTCGTAGAACTTGCAAAAGAAGATTCAGAGATTGAGATTGATTCATCAAGTGAAAGTCAGGAAATAGATTTGTTTTCCTATCTGGAAGAAGAAAATGAAAATGAAAAGGAAAAAGATAAGGAAACAGAAACGCTTATTTCAGATATAGAAGAGACGGATGTCCCTGTTCTAGATTTTGTTTTTCCAGATGATTTAGAGGACTTTTACCCTAAGACAAATCGAGAAAAAATTGAAACGAATATCGCCGCAATTGAACTTGTTAAAAGATTAGAAAAAGATGG
>AQTU01000084.1:0-1260 GCA_000385835.1 Streptococcus mitis 13/39
GGTCAGGCAGGTCGTGACGGTGTAACTCCAACCGTAACCGTTAAAGATAATAAAGATGACGGCACTCATACTATCACGATTAACGACGGTAGAGGTAATGTTACAAATACTGTTGTAAGAGATGGTTTCGATGGAGCAAGCCCATTAGTTGCGACTCAACGAAATGAAGCTGATAAAACAACAACTGTTATCTTCTATTATGATCAAAATGACAACAACGAATTTGATGCAGGAGATACAAAACTAAAAGAAGTTGTCATTGCAGATGGTGCCAAAGGTGAAAAAGGAGACCAAGGTGAACGTGGATTAACTGGTGCACAAGGTGCTAAAGGTGATCGTGGCGAACGTGGTGAAACAGGGGCAGCAGGACGTGATGGTAAAACGCCAGTAATTACTACAGCTCGTGGTAAAGATGGTCATAGTACTGACATTACATTTACAATTCCTGGAGAAGAGCCTGTTGTAGCTAACATTAAAGATGGTAAAGATGGACGTACACCAACCATCGACTTAAATGCCTTAGCTGAAGCAGCAGCAAGATTAAACAATCAAAGAAGCGGAAGAGTAAGAAGAGCTTTAGCAGACGCCCCATCTACAGCACCAGCAGAAAAACCAAGAGAAGGTACTCTTATTACAGCGTACTTTGATAACAATGGTAATGGTCGGTACGATGAAGGTATAGATGACTTAATTGCTAAACAACCAATTTATAATGGTACAGACGGTGCCAATGGTGCAGCAGGTGCAGCCGGACGTAATGGTGCTGAATTATTAAGTGGACCTAAAGCACCAACAGCAGATGATGGTAAAGATGGCGACACTTATATCGATGCAACTACAGGTGATGTTTATAAGAAAGAAAACGGAACTTGGGATAAGATTGGTAACATTCGTGGACCTCAAGGTCTAAAAGGTGAAGCCGGAGTTGCAGGACCACAAGGACCACAAGGGCTACAAGGACCTAAGGGTGACCAGGGTGCTCAAGGTCTTCAAGGACGTGATGGTCAAGACGGAGCACAAGGTTTACCAGGACGCGACGGACGAGATGGCGCAGCAGGTCGTGACGGACGTGATGGGACGCGACGGAAAAGACGTCTTGAACGGCAAAGTTAACCCAGAAGCAAATCAAGGTAAAGACGGCGATAAATACGTTAACACAGAAACAGGTGACGTCTTCGTTAAGAATAACGGCAACTGGGATAAAGAAGGCAACATCAAAGGACCTAAAGGTGACAAAGGTGCTCAAGGTCTTCAAGGTGA
>AQTU01000085.1:0-1236 GCA_000385835.1 Streptococcus mitis 13/39
GACAGCTTTGAATTATGCCAATGTTAAGTAAAAAAGCCATTTATGTTATACTATAAGGTAATTCAGACCAAGTTGCTTTATAGAATAATATAAGGAGGTGTGTTAATGAATAGGCACAAAAAATGGGGTATTATTGCTTTAGTAATTTGTATCATAGGAGGGATTATAATGTTTAGTTTGAATCAACAAAAAGAAAAAACGATGGAAGAAAAAATGAGAATTGAACAGGATAGGATGGCGTTATACTTAGTTAGTCATTATGAAAAGGTTGAGAAGATTGAGTTTACAAGTTTTCAACAGAATAAATTAACAGGAACTTGGAATTCTAATGCCATTGTCAATGACGAAATATTTGTCACTTTTTCTGTTCAAAACTTGATGACAGAGGATGAAATAGGTTTTGGACAGCATATTAGTCAAAGTAATGGGAATGAATTAATAGAAAGAGATAATCCGGAAGTAATAAATAGCGATTCACTTATGTCAAATATAACAGTTATTTATTGGGTGAGATAATATGATTACGGATAAAAGTTTTAATTACTTAGTTGACCAAGTATATGAAGTTGATAAAAATAAAAATTCAACTCCATGGAAAGCAGGAGATGAGTTAAGAAAGGATTCTCAAACTTTTCGAGTTCTGAGTGCAAAAGACAACACCTCCAATGGTATGCAGGCGATGGCGGTTGCTCCTGTGGATAAAAATGGGAATGTGGATTATAGTCATGTAGTGATTGCTTATGCTGGGACGAATAGAGACGATCGGCTTGACATCCAAACAGATATCCAATCAATAGGATTTGGTGATAGACGGATGTTGTCGGATTCGAAAACAAAGACATTTAGAAAATCTCAATTTCAAACGGCTCTGAGTTTTGCGGAAGAAATCGAAAAAACTTATCCCTCTGCTAAAATCACAACTGCGGGGCATTCGCTTGGAGAGTCTCTGGCTATGTATGTCGCTTTGAAGCGAGGTTATGCCAATATAGGGTATAATGGGCCAGATATTCATAACTTGATTTCGAAAGAAGAAATCAAGTACATGCAAGAGCATCCAGAACAATTTCGCAATTACCGTCATAAGTATGATTTTATTGGCAATATTATGGGAAATACGACTCAAACAGCTATCTATCCCTATATCTATCCTGCAAAAGATAACTGGGGTGACAAGTTAGAATATCATAACTTGTCCCAGTGGCGATTTGATGAGAATGGCCAGTTAGTTGATTTGAA
>AQTU01000086.1:0-1207 GCA_000385835.1 Streptococcus mitis 13/39
CCAAGAATATGATTGGAACCATGCTTTAGATTTGTTAGAATCTGTTCGCCCTCCACGGATTCATCTTGCAGATATTGAGTTCAAAATAGGGTCACGTTGGATTCCTCAATCCGTTTATGGTAAATTTGCCTTTGAATGTTTTACCAATCGTGAATTTGAATTGTCTTCGCCAGATGTTGAACAAGTCATTGAAGTGAATCCTGTCGATGGCCAGGTTCATTTAAGGACATCATTTGCTTATCGCTATCCAAGTGCCAAAGATAGTAGTCTTGGAGTCAGCGGGTCACGTTATGATACAGGAAGAAAGATTTTTGAGAACTTACTTAATTCGAACCAACCGACGATTACTATGACTGTTACGGAAGGAGAAAAGAAAAAGACCATCACAGATTTGGAAAAAACCTCTGTTCTAAGAGCAAAAGAGCAGCATTTACAAGAGCTATTTCAAGACTTTGTCTCACGGTATCCAGAAGTCCAACAAGTCATTGAAGAAAGTTATAATCGTCTTTATAATCGAACGGTTAGTCGAGAGTATGATGGTAGCCATCTAGTCATTGATGGCTTGGCACAAAACATCAGTCTTCGTCCTCACCAAGAGAATGCCATTCAAAGAATCGTAGAAGAAAAAAGAGCCTTGTTAGCTCATGAGGTAGGCTCAGGAAAGACCTTGACCATGCTTGGTGCTGGGTTTAAATTAAAGGAGTTGGGGATGGTTCATAAGCCCTTGTATGTGGTGCCCTCTAGTTTGTCTGCTCAGTTTGGCCAAGAAATCATGAAATTTTTCCCTACTAAAAAAGTCTTTGTGACCACTAAGAAAGATTTTGTGAAGGCGAGAAGAAAACAATTTGTGTCACGTATTATTACAGGAGATTACGATGCCATTGTCATTGGGGATTCTCAATTTGAAAAAATCCCTGTCAGTAAGGAAAGACAGATGAACTATATAGAGGATAAACTCAATGAACTACGAGAGATTAAAACACATTCTGAAAATAAGTATACCGTTAAAGAAGCAGAACAATCAATAAGTGGTCTAGAGAAACAATTGGAAGAACTCCAACGTTTCAATCGTGATAGTTTTATTGATTTTGAGAACTTAGGAATTGATTTTCTCTTTGTGGATGAAGCACATCACTTTAAAAATATTCGTCCAATTACTGGACTTGGGAATGTAGCAGGTATTACCAATACAACCTCTAAGAAGAAC
>AQTU01000087.1:0-1207 GCA_000385835.1 Streptococcus mitis 13/39
TCAAGAATGTGACTGGTCCCATGCTTTAGATTTGTTAGAATCTGTTCGCCCTCCACGGATTCATCTGGCAGATATTGAGTTCAAAATAGGGTCACGTTGGATTCCTCAATCCGTTTATGGTAAATTTGCCTTTGAATGTTTTACCAATCGTGAATTTGAATTGTCTTCGCCTGATGTTGAACAAGTCATTGAAGTGAATCCTGTCGATGGGCAGGTTCATTTAAGGACATCATTTGCTTATCGCTATCCAAGCGCCAAAGATAGTAGTCTTGGAGTTAGTGGGTCACGTTATGATACAGGAAGAAAGATTTTTGAGAATTTACTTAATTCGAACCAACCGACTATTACTATGACTGTTACGGAAGGAGAAAAGAAAAAGACCATCACAGATTTGGAAAAAACCTCTGTTCTAAGAGCAAAAGAGCAGCATTTACAAGAACTCTTTCAAGACTTTGTCTCACGGTATCCAGAAGTCCAACAAGTCATTGAAGAAAGTTACAATCGTCTTTATAATCGAACGGTTAGTCGAGAGTATGACGGTAGTCATCTAGTCATTGATGGCTTGGCACAAAACATCAGTCTTCGTCCTCATCAAGAGAATGCCATTCAAAGAATCGTAGAAGAAAAAAGAGCCTTATTAGCTCATGAGGTAGGTTCAGGAAAGACTTTGACCATGCTTGGTGCTGGCTTTAAATTAAAGGAGTTGGGGATGGTTCATAAGCCCTTGTATGTGGTGCCCTCTAGTTTGTCTGCTCAATTTGGTCAAGAAATCATGAAATTTTTCCCTACTAAAAAGGTCTTTGTGACCACTAAGAAAGATTTTGTGAAGGCGAGAAGAAAACAATTTGTGTCACGTATCATTACAGGAGATTACGATGCCATTGTCATTGGGGATTCTCAATTTGAAAAAATTCCTGTCAGTAAGGAAAGACAGATGAATTATATCGAGGATAAACTCAATGAACTACGAGAGATTAAAACACATTCTGAAAATAAGTATACTGTCAAAGAAGCAGAGCAATCAATAAGTGGTCTAGAGAAACAATTGGAAGAACTGCAACGCTTCAATCGTGATAGTTTTATTGATTTTGAGAACTTAGGAATTGATTTTCTCTTTGTGGATGAAGCACATCACTTTAAAAATATACGTCCGATTACTGGACTTGGAAATGTAGCAGGGATTACTAATACAACGTCTAAGAAGAAT
>AQTU01000088.1:0-1106 GCA_000385835.1 Streptococcus mitis 13/39
GAAATCAGAACTCTATGGGGTTGAACTAGACAGTGTGACAGGCGCAATCGCAAAACAACTCCACCCCAATACCCATATTGAAGTGCGAGGATTTGAAGAAGTTCCCTATCAAAATAATAGTTTTGATTTAGTCTTAACGAATGTTCCATTTGGAAATTTTCGGATTGCCGATAAAAACTATGATAAACCTTATATGATTCATGATTATTTTGTCAAACACTCACTTGATTTAGTAAGAGATGGAGGGCAAGTTTCGATTATCTCATCTATCGGGACAATGGATAAGCGGACAGATAATGTCTTACAAGAGATTAAATCCAACACTCATTTTTTAGGGGGAGTTCGTTTGCCGGATACGGCTTTTAAAAAGATTGCAGGTACTCGAGTGACCACAGACCTCCTCTTCTTTCAAAAAGATCAAGCAAAGAATCTTAATGAGGAGGAGCTTGTCTTTAGTGGCTCTATTCCCTTTGAGGAGGATAAGCGTGTCTGGATCAATCCTTATTTTGATGGGAAATACAATACACAAGTTTTGGGTCAATATGAGGTACGTAATTTTAATGGAGGAACCCTCAATGTTAAGGGGGGATCAGAAACATTAGCTACTGACATTATGGAAGCGTTAGAAAATGTGGAAGAACCTAAACCAATTGACAATTCTTTGAAAGCACCTGTTTTTATCCAAGAAGAAGTGGATAATTCTATCCCAAGTCGTATACGTGAGGACTTAGCGCTCTATTCTTTTGGATATGAGGGAAATCAAATTTATTACCGAGATACGCATGGCATTCGGAAAAGTTCAAAAGTAGACGAAATTAGTTATTATGTAGATGAGAAGGGAGATTTTAAAGCTTGGGACAGTTCTTTGTCTGAACATAAAATAGACCGATTCGTGCAACTTCATTTGACAGATGAGGAAGCACTAGATGTTTACAAGTCAGAAGAAGCGAGTAAAAGAGGGAAATATAAAGGACTGTTCAAAAAAACTGTCTTTTATGAAAGTCCCTTATCGGATAAGGATATTGGTCGCATTAAGGGCATGGTTGATTTGAGAGAGACCTATCAATCCTTAATTGAAATTCAACGTCATCAAGATTATAGTCGGA
>AQTU01000089.1:0-1106 GCA_000385835.1 Streptococcus mitis 13/39
TTCGACTATAATCTGGATGACGTTGAATTTCAATTAAGGATTGATAGGTCTCTCTCAAATCAACCATGCCCTTAATACGACTAATATCCTTATCCGATAAGGGGCTTTCATAAAAGACCGTTTTTTTGAACAAGCCCTTATATTTCCCTCTTTTACTCGCTTCTTCTGACTTGTAAACATCTAGTGCTTCCTCATCTGTCAAATGAAGTTGCACGAATCGGTCTATTTTATGTTCAGACAAAGAACTGTCCCAGGCTTTAAAATCTCCCTTCTCGTCTACATAGTAACTAATTTCGTCTACTTTTGAACTTTTCCGAATACCATGCGTATCTCGGTAATAAATTTGATTTCCCTCATATCCAAAAGAATAGAGTGCTAAGTCCTCACGTATACGACTTGGGATAGAATTATCCACTTCTTCTTGGATAAAAACAGGTGCTTTCAAAGAATTGTCAATTTGTTTAGGTGCTTCCACATTCTCTAATACTTCCATTATGTCAGTAGCTAATGTTTCTGATACCCCCTTAACATTGAGGGTTCCTCCATTAAAATTACGTACCTCATATTCACCCAAAACTTGTGTATTGTATTTCCCATCAAAATAAGGATTGATCCAGACACGCTTGTCCTCCTCAAAGGGAATAGAGCCACTAAAGACAAGCTCCTCTTCATTAAGATTCTTTGCTTGGTCCTTTTGAAAGAAGAGGAGATCTGTAGTCACTCGGGTACCTGCAATCTTTTTAAAAGCCGTATCTGGCAACCGAACTCCCCCTAAAAAATGAGTGTTGGATTTAATCTCTTGTAAGACATTATCTGTCCGTTTATCCATTGTACCAATAGATGAGATAATCGACACTTGTCCTCCGTCTCTTACTAAATCAAGTGAGTGTTTGACAAAGTAGTCGTGAATCATATAAGGTTTATCATAGTTTTTATCGGCAATGCGAATATTTCCAAAAGGAACATTCGTTAAGACTAAATCAAAACTATCATTTTGATAGGGAACTTCTTCAAATCCTCGCACTTCAATATGGACATTTGGATGGAGTTGTTTTGCGATTGCGCCTGTCACACTGTCTAATTCAACCCCATAGAGTTCTGATTTA
>AQTU01000090.1:0-1102 GCA_000385835.1 Streptococcus mitis 13/39
GAATTTGATTCAGTCACAGGTGCTTGTTTGCGCTTTTGAAAAGCTGCTTCATAATTTACATCATTACCTCCTTGATGATTTCCAAATAAGGCCGCAATTTTATCTGGATCTTCTTGATTTTCTGTTTTACTTTCTAATGGTTGATTAAAATTCCAATCTTTTGTCATTCACTCATTTCATCCTTTCTAAATTCAGAATCATCGAATTGTCTTTCTTTACCAAAGGCATGGTCAAGAGCTTCTTCAAAACTCATGTGACTAATGCTTTGACGCCTTTTGAACGTCGCAAACATCGCTGTCTCCAGTTGCTCTTTGTAAGCAGCGAGTTTTTCTGTTTCTCTTGCTACCTTACTTTCTTGCCTAGTGACCTTTTCTTCTAAGCGTTCAATAATGGTCATATACGATCCTCCTTCATACTAATATTAGCTAAAACATCTTGATTTTGTTATCACAATTCTAAACATTGAGAAGTTTGTCTTACTGGTGGATTTCCAAATGTCTCTTTTACAGTCTCAAGCATAAATTGTAAATCTGATTTCTTTTCTCTAAGGACATCATTCCAGTCTACTTTTTCTTTCCCAGATTCATTATCAGGTAAATCCAGTAAAACAGGCAATCCTGATTGAGATAACTTATCAGAAAAATCTTTACCTGCATCATCACAATCTACCGCAAGTGTCAATAAATCAGGATGATTATCAAAATAGCTGGTGGTATCACGAATTGTATTGATTAAAGGCAATAACTTTGAAGGTATTACTGTATCCAAAAATTCCAACTTCTGATTTTCTTCAGCTATCAGTCGTAAAGTTTGATAAGCAACAACAGACTTTTTTAATCCTTCCATAGATACTAAACGAACATCAGATAGATTTTGTTGATGAAGTTCGTAATAGCTCATCAAGTCGATGAACGATTCACAAAAGACCAGTCTATTTGGTTTACCAATGTCAAAGGAAATTCCAATATGTCCATGGCTTCCTTTTAGAATCGTTTTTAACCTCTTTCTAGAAAGAGCGGGATTCTTATAAATCCCTTGTAGGCTTGCTGCCTGCAGCTTATGACGATGATTAAAGCTTTTAAAAACAATAACAGGTTCAACT
>AQTU01000091.1:0-1102 GCA_000385835.1 Streptococcus mitis 13/39
GGATTTGATTCCGTCACAGGTGCTTGTTTTCGCTTTTGAAAAGCTGCTTCATAATTTACATCATTACCTCCTTGATGATTTCCAAATAAGGCCGCAATTTTATCTGGATCTTCTTGATTTTCTGATTTACTCTCTAATGGTTGATTAAAATTCCAATCTTTTGTCATTCACTCATTTCATCCTTTCTAAATTCAGAATCATCGAATTGTCTTTCTCTACCAAAGGCATGGTCAAGAGCTTCTTCAAAACTCATGTGACTAATGCTTTGACGCCTTTTGAACGTCGCAAACATCGCTGTCTCCAGTTGCTCTTTGTAAGCAGCGAGTTTTTCTGTCTCTCTTGCTACCTTGCTTTCTTGCCTAGTGACCTTTTCTTCTAAGCGTTCGATTATGGTCATATACGATCCTCCTTCATTCTAATATTAGCTAAAACATCTTGATTTTGTTATCACAATTCTAAACATTGAGAGTTTTGCCTTACTGGTTGATTCCTCAATGAATCTTTTGCATTCTCTATCATCAATTGTAAATCTGATTTCTTTTCTCGAAGAATATCGTTCCAGTCTCTTTTTTCGTTCCCATATTCATTATCAGGTAAATCCAGTAAAACAGGAAATCCTGATCTAAATAACTTATCAGAAAAATCTTTACCTGCATCATCACAATCTACTGCCAGTGTCAATAAATCAGGATGATTATCAAAATAGCTGGTGGTATCACGAATTGTATTCATCAAAGGCAATAACTTTGAAGGTATTACTGTATCTAAAAATTTCAACTTCTGATTTTCTTCAGCTATCAGTCGTAAAGTTTGATAAGCGACAACAGACCTTTTTAATCCCTCCATAGATACCAAGCGAACATCTGATAGACTTTGTTGATGAAGTTCGTAATAGCTCATCAAGTCGATAAACGATTCACAAAAGACCAGTCTATTTGGTTTACCAATGTCAAAGGATATTCCAATATGTCCATGGCTTCCTTTTAGAATCGTTTTTAACCTCTCTCTAGAAAGAGCGGGATTCTTATAAATCCCTTGTAGACTTGCTGCCTGCAGTTTGTGACGATGATCAAAGCTTTTAAAAACAATAACAGGTTCAACA
>AQTU01000092.1:0-1020 GCA_000385835.1 Streptococcus mitis 13/39
ACAATCCCCACAACAACGAGAAAGGCACCAACCGCAATCAATCCCTTCTGTAACAAAGACATAGCTTGTGCAAACATAGCACTTGCGTCTACTCCATAAACAAAACCTTTAAAATGCGTAATCATCTATTTCCTCTTTTCTATTTTTATTTTAAACTAGATTCAAAAGTTAAATCACGAATTCTAAGGCCTTCAAGATGATTTTCTTGTCTTTGATTCAAAGGATTGATTTGATAGTTCCACCACCGTTCATCGGTTTCTTGATTGGCTAGGTACTTCCAGTTTGGATGCTTGGTTGAATTGTATTTTTTGCTTTTAAAGACAGGCATATTAGCAATTCGAACCAAGCATTCATGCCGTTTCATATTTCCGACTTCATCAGGTGTCATTAAATCACGAGCAATCTTTTGATGAGAAAGGGATCCTGAACCTGTCTGGCCAAAGGAACGACTCGTATTTCGAACATCAATGGTTTGTTTACCGAGTAAGCCACTCATAAATTTAAAGGTATCTTCATCATTACCACCTAAGTAGACTAAGCTATCACAGTTCCCCAAAATGGTTTTCCAAGCTTCTTTTTCTTTATAGAGCCCTTGAAGTTGGGCAATATTTTGTAGAATGGGAACGAGACTCATATTCCGTGAACGGACTGTTGAGGTTTGTTCAGCAAAATCTGGAATTTCTCCGATATTTGCGAACTCATCTAAGTAGACTCTCACATGAAGAGGCAATTGACCCTTAAAATCAATATCTGCTTGTCTTGTTAGGGTTTGAAATACGGTTGAAAAAAAGAGGGCTGAAAGAAAGCGAAAGGTACTATCGTTATCTGGGATAACTAAGTACACCATTGATTTTTCCTGGCCCCATGTCTTCATATCAAGGGTATCTCTTTTGGTCAAATCCATGACACTTTGAATATTGAAGAGGGCAAATTTAGCAGTGGTTACAGCTATAACAGAATCCAGAGTCTTATCCTTATAATTTTGAAAATCTGCCCAATTTCGCATGGTAAAATTTTCAG
>AQTU01000093.1:0-956 GCA_000385835.1 Streptococcus mitis 13/39
GAAAGCACTAGGGAATTTAAATCCATCAAGAAGTGGAATGAGTGGTAAAGTCTATTATTCAGAAGGTCTTGCGCCAACCTTAGTTCGTGGAAAAGGAGAAGGATTTAAAGTTGCGATTCCTTGTATGACACCAGACAGATTAGAAAAAAGACAAAATGGTAGACGTTTCAAGGATAATCAAGAGCCAATGTTTACTTTAAATACTCAGGATCGCCATGGTATTGTCGTTGTTGGAGATTTACCAACTAGCTTTAAGGAAACTGGTCGCGTCTATGGAAGTGAGGGGCTATCTCCAACACTGACTACGATGCAAGGTGGAGATAAAATCCCCAAAATACTGATTCCAGAACCAATCCAATTTCTAAAAGTCCGAGAGGCAACGAAAAAAGGATATGCTCAAGCAGAAATAGGAGATTCAATCAATTTGGAAAGACCAAGTTCTCAGTATCGTCGTGGTAGAGTTGGCAAAGGTATAGCTAATACGTTAACAACTAGTGGTCAAATGGGAGTAGTAGTGGCTAGCTATGAAGGAGAAGATAAGCAAGTTTACCATGTTGCTGGTATTTTAATAAATGGACAATTTTACCGTCTGAGGATACGACGAATCACTCCTAAAGAGTGTTTTCGCTTGCAGGGTTTTCCTGATTGGGCTTTTGAAGCTGCTAGAAAAGTCTCTAGTAATAGTCAGCTTTATAAACAAGCTGGTAATAGTGTAACCGTTCCTGTGATTGCTGCAATTGCAAAGAAATTAAAAGAAATAGAGGAAAAAGATGAAAGCGTTAAATAAAGAGTCAATACTATATTGTGATGAATTAGAAACAGAATTACATGATGCAGAAATGATGCAGTTGGATGAACAAATATTTTTGATGCCCAATTATCCATGTGAGTTTGAAGTGACATTTTTAGATTATTACCATAAAAAACACAATTACCCACTATTTTATGAATCCTAT
>AQTU01000094.1:0-956 GCA_000385835.1 Streptococcus mitis 13/39
AAAGACATTAGGGAATTTGAATCCATCAAAAAGTGGAATGAACGGTAAAGTTTATTATTCAGAAGGTCTTGCGCCAACATTAGTTCGTGGAAAAGGAGAAGGATTTAAGGTTGCTATTCCTTGCATTACACCAGATAGATTAGACAAGAGACAAAATGGTAGACGCTTTAAGGAAAACCAAGAGGCGATGTTTACTTTAAATACTCAAGATCGTCATGGTATTGTCGTTGTTGGAGATTTACCAACTAGCTTTAAGGAAACTGGTCGCATCTATGGAAGTGAGGGCTTATCTCCAACACTGACTACAATGCAAGGTGGAGATAAAATCCCCAAAATACTAATTCCAGAACCAATCCAATTTCTAAAAGTACGGGAAGCAACGAAAAAAGGATATGCTCAAGCAGAGATTGGGGATTCAATTAATTTAGAAAGACCAAGTTCTCAGTATCGTCGTGGTAGAGTTGGAAAAGGTATAGCTAATACGTTAACAACTAGTGGGCAAATGGGAGTAGTAGTGGCTAGCTATGAAGGAGAAGATAAACAAGTTTATCATGTAGCCGGTGTCTTAATAGATGGACAATTTTACCGTTTGAGAATACGACGAATCACTCCTAAAGAGTGTTTTCGCCTACAGGGATTTCCTGATTGGGCTTTTGAAGCTGCTAGAAAAGTCACTAGTAATAGTCAGCTCTATAAACAAGCTGGTAATAGTGTAACCGTTCCTGTGATTGCTGCAATCGCAAAGAAATTAAAAGAAGTAGAGGAAAAAGATGAAAGCATTAAATAAAGAATCAATACTAGATTGTGATGAATTAGAAACAGAATTACATGACGCAGAAATAAAACAGCTGGATGAACAAATATTTTTGATGCCCAATTATCCATGTGAGTTTGAGGTGACATTTTTAGATGATTACCATAAAAAACACAACTACCCCCTATTTTACGAATCCTAT
>AQTU01000095.1:0-873 GCA_000385835.1 Streptococcus mitis 13/39
CGACCCAGTTCCAAAAGATAAGTTAACATTAGTAGACATTTGGTAAGCAACAAAGGAGATAAGAATGGAATCAATTTATGTAAGTCAAAAAGATATGCTGGAAATCTGTCAAGATGGTGATAAGTATTTCTTGCGTTATCCAACTTTTAATATTACCTGCCCAGAAGTGGTTCAAGAAATCCCAAAAGAAGCTGCCGATAGCTATATTTCGGGAGAACATACTGGCAAAGAGTTGATGAATTATGCGCAGTATGGTTTTTGGAAATCAAAAAAGCAATATACACAAGATGAATCTAGTAAACTTTTCATTGAGAATAATCCTTCCTTTATTCTAAAAAATCCCAAAAATAGTCGTCGTCTTTTTTCAGCAGAAGAGTTTACTCAAATTGTTATCCAAGCCATCGCTTCAAAATTGAAACCTAGCGAACTTGATGCAATTGGTATAGTTGATAGTCATTTAGAGCTTCTTTTGGTGGATCCAGTTGGCTGGGAGGAAGAGATAGAAGCAGTCCATTTGGAAATTCTGCAAGAAAAAATTAATAATTACATTCACTTCCTCGAAAGCAAGCAGTATGTGGCACGATACGGTGATAAGTTTGACAAAAAAGTCATCCATATCACATTCCAGTATTCTCCATCTGATAATGGATTCGCCTTTCTCGCAGCGGTTCAGAAAGTGCTACAACCCACTGATATGAGCTTAAAGGTAGAATTACCAGAGTAATAAAGGGAGCGGAAACGCTCTCTTTTTGTGTTATAATGGGAGAAGGATTGAACCTATATCAAAAACAATTCAATGAGCTCTATCAGTTGATGACGAGCTATACGTCCTTGTTGGGAACAGACATCGCCTTGATGTCCGCTACAGGAAAA
>AQTU01000096.1:0-806 GCA_000385835.1 Streptococcus mitis 13/39
GACTACGGGGCTTGCCTCTATCCCGAAGGGATGGTAGGCGATAGCCTTATCTACTTCAATGACGAAGATATTTTTAAGGTAGTTCAAGAGGGTTATAGTGATGAGGATAATGACCTCATGTTGGAAAATATTGCTGCGGTTATAGATCAGACAGAGATTCCTAAAGGAAATGTTGCTGAGTTGAATGAAGTAAATGAACTAGGAGGCTAATACATGGGGCAAATAGACTATGATCAAATCTATTATCTTCAAGGTAGAGTGAATGCCTACTCCACCAGCATCTCCTCTGCCCAATCACGGATTACGACTATCGATGAACAGTTGGAACGTCTTCGCACGGCCAAGAAGTCTGTAGGGGAAATTCAAAAAAAGGTTTATTATACTAAAAAAAAGATTATTAGGAAAAATTATCAGCCTACTTGGCAAGGCAAACAAAAGGATGATTTCACCAAGCAGTGGGAAACCTTCTCTAGTGACTACACGAGTTTTCAAACGGAGATGAATACCTTCTATGATGCCATCTGTGATGAAATCACTAGGTTGGAAAATCAAAAGATTGAAGAAAATGGCCTTATTGGTTGTCTTCAGAGTTTGAAGAATAGTTTGGAAAATTCCATCGAGAAGCTGCTACATACGAAGGAGGGGTAAGGCCATGTATGGAACGATTCAATTATCCGAGGTTCTGTTTAACTCGCACATCGGTAGCCTGTCTAAAGCCAAGGCTAGTTTGGCAGGAGTTGGGAAACCAAGTTTTAATACGACAGCTACATCGAAAGGATTGGACTTGTATCAGGAACAATTCAATG
>AQTU01000097.1:0-800 GCA_000385835.1 Streptococcus mitis 13/39
GTCTTTATCCTTGTGACTTGTCTTAACTTTCTCATAAACGTGCTCTGTATCACCGTTTGGAAGTTTCTTAGTTTCTACGAAGCGGTAACCTGGGATATCTTTCTTAGGATTTGTACCTTCTTCAGTAGTTGTTCCTGGAATTACATTACCATCTTTATCTTTATAAGTTGTCGTAACTTTTTCATAGATGTGTTTTGTATTTCCTTTTTCGTCTACTTCAGTTTTAACAATCTTGTATCCTGGGATATCTTTAGTTGGTTTAGTTCCATCTTCTGTTGGTGAAAGTGGTTTACCATCTTTATCAACGAACGAAGTATCAGGACGAACTGTTGGAGTGTAAGTAGCTGTTACAGGTGTTCTGTTCTTATCTACACGTTTAACTGTCACACCTTTAGCTTTTCCTACGAAGTCTTTTTCTGGAGTGAAGGTCACTTTACCATTTTCATCGATTGTGTATGTTCCTTCTCCTGGTACTTTCTTCTCAGTTGTTCCATCGTCAAATGTTGGTTTAACAGTTTCATCAATTGGTACATTTGGATTACCTGGTTTGAATTCTGGTGTTCCTGTTTGTGGTTGCCCTTTAGGTCCTTCAGATTCCGCAGGTGTTCCAACTGGGGTTACTGGTGTTACGTTTGGTGTGTATTTAGCCGTTACTGGTGTACCGTTCTTATCTACACGTTTAACCGTTACGCCTGTGCCTTTACCTGTGAAGTTCTTCTCTGGTGTGAACGTTACTGTTCCATCTGGTGAAACTGTGTACGTTCCTTCGCCTGGAATTACTTTTTCTGTTGAACCATCTT
>AQTU01000098.1:0-752 GCA_000385835.1 Streptococcus mitis 13/39
ATAAGGACTTATATTTTGGATTATCATTTTGAAAAAGCAGATATCTTTGTCAATCAGACTACGAATCAAGCCATTGCCATGGTCTCTTATAATGTAACCTATGTATCTGATTTAAAGAATGCCAACCAATCAAAGACCAATCAGACAGAAACCAGAACGGTTAAGTTGTCTTATTCGAAACTACCAGGTAAGTTATTGGTCAATCAAGTGCAGGTTTGGAAATCTGGGTTAGATGATTTAGATAAGGTAACTCCTAAAACTTTAGAAGAATCATCATCAATACCATCACTGCCAAATACTACGACAAAATGATGATATTGCATGGAAATAGAAGAATGTAAGCAAATTTCAATTCTTGATGTAGCCAATCGTTTAGGTATCTCCTTTAAACAAGTTTCTAGCCGTGTCTATGAACATCCTGAACACGATTCATTCCGAATTTTTTCAACTACCAATACTTTTAAATGGTTTTCAAGAGATATTCAAGGTGATGTTATTGATTTTGTTCGACTTGTTAAGGGAATCTCTTTTAAAGAAGCTCTAGCTTTTCTTTCTGAAGAACCTTTTCAAAAAGAAGCTGTTCAAGAAAAAAGAGAGAGACCATTTTATTATCCTTTAAAGAGAGTAGAAGATTCTAACTGTAGTCTGGCCAGATATTACTTAACAAAATGTAGAGGAATCTCAGAAGAAATCATAGAAAAGATGATTCAACAAGGTTTGATAGCACAAGCTAGTTGGAAAACAAATGAAAC
>AQTU01000099.1:0-751 GCA_000385835.1 Streptococcus mitis 13/39
TGACTATTAGTCCGTCTCGCTCCGTTAGGTGCGAGACAAAAAAACCACCCGCTATGCGGGTGCGCGTCGAAGGTTATACCAAAAAAACTCCGAACGCGATACAATAAAGGTGTTCAAGCCAATTGTAAAGCGAAAGGAGAAAAATATGGCACAAAAGGCTCATAGTTTATCGCACACAAAGTGGCACTGTAAGTATCACATTGTGTTCACCCCTAAGTATAGACGAAAAGTTATCTATAATCAATATCGAAGTAGTTTAGGCGAAATATTTCATCGCTTGTGTAGTTATAAAGGAGTTGAAATTATCGAGGGTCACTTAATGCCAGACCATGTCCACATGTTAGTAAGTATTCCACCAAGGATAAGTGTTTCGAGTTTCATGGGTTATTTAAAAGGAAAAAGTGCACTCATGATGTTTGACAAACACGCCAATCTCAAGTACAAGTTTGGGAATCGGCATTTCTGGGCGGAAGGTTATTATGTGAGTACAGTAGGGCTTAATGAAGCCACAATTAAGAAATATATTCAAGAACAGGAGAAGCATGATATAGCACTAGATAAATTAAGTGTAAAAGAATATGAGGATCCCTTTAGGGATAGTGGTAAGTAATACTAAAGCCTCTTTGAGAGGCAAGTGACGGGTCAAGAGCAATGAGGCTTGAACAAAGTGAAAGCCAGCGTCTTTAGGCGCTGGCTGGTAATTTGGGCTTATAGCCCTAGTACAAACCACCCGTTTGACGGGTGGTCATGA
>AQTU01000100.1:0-740 GCA_000385835.1 Streptococcus mitis 13/39
ACAAACTGAGAATCCTCCATCAATTGTTGTAAACTCCTATAAAACTGTTCTCCATCTTGGTAACTATATTGTCCTTTTTGAAGAAAAGCAGTCATCTTACCAGCTTCGTCTTCTACGATTCGGGCAAGGCGGTCTCGACGTTCATAGAGTTCATTGCGTTGATTTGTAAAAGTTGCTTTCTGCTTTAGATATTCATCTTCCAAATCATAATACTCTTTTTCTTTTGCTTTTAACTTTTGGAAGACTAAATCCGACTGTTCCATTTTCTAAATTCTCCTGCCAATTCCTTATCTGTGGCTAGTTTATTCTCAATGACTTGGATAATCTGTTGGTTAAGGGTATCAAATTCTGTGGCTAGTTTTTCAGCTTTTTGGTTCATTTGCTCAAAATCTTGCTCAACTGAACCGACAATCGTATCCCGAGTCACACCCGCAGACGCAAAAGTCGATAGGACTTCATCATAACTCAGGTATCGGAAACTACTAAAGTCAAGCTGATTCCATAGTTCTTGTGCTTTTGACACCACCTCCTCTTGAAGGTGCTTAATATCGTCTGCACCAGCTCGAGCTGCATTAGACATCCCTTCCCCTAGAGCCATTCCCTGCAAGCTATCCAAGTATATCTCTTCCCTACTTGACAAACCATCTGCCGAGAGGTAGCTTTTAATTTTTTGGTAGCGGTACATACCCGCTGTTGCTTCTGCTAGTACCGTTACTTTGAGATTCGTAACTCGCTTTCCG
>AQTU01000101.1:0-711 GCA_000385835.1 Streptococcus mitis 13/39
ATCGGGAAGACAGGATTCGAACCTGCGACACCTTGGTCCCAAACCAAGTACTCTACCAAGCTGAGCTACTTCCCGAGTTAAATAGAAAAATGCACCCTAGAGGAGTCGAACCTCTAACCGCCTGATTCGTAGTCAGGTACTCTATCCAGTTGAGCTAAGGGTGCTCATTAGTTTATGCCGAGGACCGGAATCGAACCGGTACGATCGTTACCAATCGCAGGATTTTAAGTCCTGTGCGTCTGCCAGTTCCGCCACCCCGGCCTCTCTAAGCGAACGACGGGATTCGAACCCGCGACCCCCACCTTGGCAAGGTGGTGTTCTACCACTGAACTACGTTCGCACTGTTTTCTTCTATCTAAAAATGCCGGCTACATGACTTGAACACGCGACCCTCTGATTACAAATCAGATGCTCTACCAACTGAGCTAAGCCGGCTCATTTATTATATCTTAATGCGGGTTAAGGGACTTGAACCCCCACGCCGTTAAGCGCCAGATCCTAAATCTGGTGCGTCTGCCAATTCCGCCAAACCCGCATATATGACCCGTACTGGGCTCGAACCAGTGACCCATTGATTAAAAGTCAATTGCTCTACCAACTGAGCTAACGAGTCTAAAATAACTTCCGTTATCTTAAACGGTCCCGACGGGAATCGAACCCGCGATCTTCGCCGTGACAGGGCGACGTGATAACCGCTACACTACGGGACCT
>AQTU01000102.1:0-691 GCA_000385835.1 Streptococcus mitis 13/39
TAACCCTGAGAGAGGCAAGTCCTCTCTTTTTTGTGCAGTTGAGACGGTAAAGGAGACAGAATAGGCGAAATGGGACAAAAGTGTTTCTGAATCTGTTAAACTGTATCTAGAAAGGGGAACGTTATGTTTAAAGAATTGTATAAAGAAGTCCAGGGAATTGTATATAAGTGTAGAAAGGAATATTACCTTCATTTATGGGATCTATCGGATTGGGACCAAGAGGGCATGCTCTGCTTACATGAATTGATTAGTAGAGAAGAAGAGCTAGTAGAAGATATTCCTCGTTTAAGGAAATATTTTAAGACTAAGTTCCGGAATCGAATTCTAGACTATATCCGTAAGCAAGAAAGTCAAAAACGAAGATATGATAAAGAACCCTATGAAGAAGTAGGTGAGCTTAGTCATCGTATCAGTGAGGGAGGTCTGTGGCTAGATGATTATTATCTCTTTCATGAGACACTAAGAGATTATAGAAGCAAACAAAGTAAAGACAAACAAGAAGAGTTAGAACGCATCTTAAGAAATGAACGCTTCCGAGGGCGTCAAAGAGTATTAAGAGACTTACGTATTGTGTTTAAGGAGTTTGACATCCGTACTCAATAGGAAGTCATACAAAAAAACATAAAAAGTTTAAAAAAGTAGTTGACAAGTTTGAAAAAGTCTGTATAATAGTAAGAGTTGAAAATAACGA
>AQTU01000103.1:0-688 GCA_000385835.1 Streptococcus mitis 13/39
AAAAAAAATTCTTAAAGAATATGACTTAATTGATGAAGTTCAACAGTCTTCAAGTGAGAAAGGAAGACTAGCTAATAAGATTTATTTAGGGGAGTTGTCTTCTACCCCAGTAGGTAATTCAAACAGGCCTAGTGTTAAAAAAAGACTAGGGCAGGTTGAAAATGAAACGTCCCCCGTCTCACATTCAGCCCCTAGTGAGACTGAAGTTAGTGAGACTAAATATAGTGAGACTGATTCTTTATTTATTGAGGATGAGGAAGAGAGGAATACTCAACCTATCTTGAGAAGAAAAGTAGATAAGGTCACAAAATATGATCGAGATTATATTTGGGGATTGGTACAAGATCAATTTAGACGAGAAGGTTTTTCTGAAACAGCAAGTGATATAGCTATGACTGATTTTGAAAGAATCTATCAGTATGCTCTTGACAATGTTCGCTTTGTTAGACGAGCGGAAGTTTTGGCTGAATTTGTGTTTAACGGCTTGTATTCTGTTTGGAATAACCGTGTTAGAAAAGGAGGTGGTTAAAATGTCGCCAATCGAGTGGATATTAGTTATGCTCATTTTAATTTCAAGTGGTGTGACTTTTTGGACATTGATAGTCGATCAGAAAGGGGGGATAAAGAAATGAGATTTATTGATTTATTTTCAGGTATAGGTGGATTTAGACTTGGAATGGAAAGTGTT
>AQTU01000104.1:0-687 GCA_000385835.1 Streptococcus mitis 13/39
CAAAAAAACTCTTAAAGAATATGACTTAATTGATGAAGTTCAACAGTCTTCAAGTGAGAAAGGAAGACTAGCTAATAAGATTTATTTAGGGGAATTGTCTTCTACCCCAGTAGGTAATTCAAACAGGCCTAGTGTTAAAAAAAGACTAGGGCAGGTTGAAAATGAAACGACCCCCGTCTCATATTCAGCCCCTAGTGAGACTGAAGTTAGTGAGACTAAATATAGTGAGACTGATTCTTTATTTATTGAGGATGAGGAGGATAGGAATACTCAACCTATTTTGAGAAGAAAAGTAGAAAAGGTCACAAAATATGATCGAGATTATATTTGGGGATTGGTACAAGATCAATTTAGACGAGAGGGTTTTTCTGAAACAGCCAGTGAAATTGCTATGACTGATTTTGAGAGAATCTATCAGTATGCTCTTGACAATGTTCGCTTTGTTAGACGAGCGGAAGTACTTGCTGAATTTGTGTTTAATGGCTTGTATTCTGTTTGGAATAACCGTGTTAGAAAAGGAGGTGGTTAAATGTCGCCAATCGAGTGGATATTAGTTATGCTTATTGTCATTTCAAGTGGAGTGACAGTTTTGACAATGGTAGTCGATAAGAAAGGGGTGATAAAGAAATGAGATTTATTGATTTATTTTCAGGTATCGGGGGTTTTCGACTAGGAATGGAAAGTGTC
>AQTU01000105.1:0-675 GCA_000385835.1 Streptococcus mitis 13/39
CTAGAGTAAAACAAGCAAATGAAGACTACAATCACATCCTTCAAAATAGTCCTCCATCTCTTTTGAATCGGAAAGAATTAAGAGACAGACGGTTGCCTCATGCTAGGAAACGAATGAAAATAGCCAAGAAGCAGTTTAAGGAAGCAAAGGCACAGTCAAAAGAAGAAAGAAAAGAGCGTCGTAAAGAAAGAAAAACCAATCAAAAATTTCTTTATGGTCAGGAACTGAAACATAAATCTAATTTTTTCTTTCAAGGGAAGAGTTTAGAAGAATTAAAAGCTAAGAAAGAAGTCAAGGCCGCAAAAGAGAATCTAAAATCTACTAAACAAGCCTATAAGTCCAAAAAAGTCAGTAGGAAAGCCAAAACTTTTCTTTATGTCCTTGGACGTGAAGGAGGAGAGTTAGCTTCAGAAAATGAAGATTTAGAAGGCTATCGCACACTTCAAGAGACCATTAGAAAAGGAAAACGCTACAGTCGGCTTTCTTATAACATTGGGAAAGCTAGTGTCAAAACAGGACAAGTAACAGGTCGTTTTACCAAGAAAAGACTGACCAACACAAAAGAGCGATACCATCATTTTAAGGATGGAAAAGGATGGAAACTAGCGAAAGAGAATCCAAGTTCCTTTAATAATCGGTTTCGAAAATTAAAGAAACAAGGTCTTACAAGTGTCC
>AQTU01000106.1:0-675 GCA_000385835.1 Streptococcus mitis 13/39
GTACACTTGTAAGACCTTGGTTCTTTAATTTTCGATACCGATTTTTAAAGGAACTTGGGTTATCTTTCGCTAGTTTCCATCCTTTTCCAGCCTTAAAATGATGGTATCGCTCTTTTGTGTTGGTCAGTCTTTTCTTGGTAAAACGACCTGTTGCTTGTCCTGTTTTGACACTAGCTTTTCCAAGATTATAAGAAAGCCGACTGTAGCGTTTCCCTTTTCTAATTGTCTCTTGAAGTGTGCGATAGCCTTCTAAATCTTCATTTTCTGAAGCTAACTCTCCACCTTCACGTCCAAGGACATAAAGAAAAGTTTTGGCTTTCCTACTGACTTTTTTGGACTTATAGGCTTGTTTAGTAGATTTTAGATTCTCTTTGGCGGCCTTGACTTCTTTCTTAGCTTTTAATTCTTCTAAACTCTTCCCTTGAAAGAAAAAATTAGATTTATGTTTCGATTCCTGACCGTAGAGAAATTTTTGATTGGTTTTTCTTTCTTTACGACTCTCTTTTCTTTCTTCTTTTGCTTCTACCTTGGCTTCTCTAAATTGCTTCTTGGCTATTTTCAATCGTTTCCTAGCATGAGGCAATCGTCTGTCTCTTAATTCTTTACGATTCAAAAGAGATGGAGGACTATTTTGAAGAATATGATTGTAGTCTTCATTTGCTTGTTTTACTCTCT
>AQTU01000107.1:0-658 GCA_000385835.1 Streptococcus mitis 13/39
GTCCTATTGGTTTCCTTATACTTACTGAAATTGCTTTGTATTGGTGAGTTAACTATACTAGAGATTCTCTATGGTGCGTCACTCATTTCTTTTTTATGGATGTATGGTCAACGAAAACAAGTGGTCAAGGTCAATATGAAAACTAGGATGAAATGGCTTGGTATTGGATTCGTTAGTCTACTGATTATAAGTCTATGTTTTAGTCTGATTCATGCTCAAGGAACCACGAATCAAGCAAACTTAATTGGGCTTCAACATCAAGTTCCTTGGTTTTCATTTTTATTGTTCTTAATCAATGCGAGTATGGTTGAAGAATTTTTGTATCGAGAAATTTTATGGAACTTGGTCAGAAAATTAGATATTCGAGTTGCTTTGACAAGCGTTTTGTTCGCTTTAGCTCATCATCCAGGAACCATTCTAGCTTGGTGTTTGTATGTTTCCTTGGGAATGTTTTTAGGGATGGTACGCTATAAATCGGACTTATGGGGCAGTATGGGACTACATTTGGTGTGGAACCTACTAGTTTATAGTTTGCTGATTTTTTAGACCAAATTAGCTTGTTTTAGGGAAATGAAATGCTAACGTTATGTAACAATGTTAGTCTTTTATTTCAAACTCTTTGATGAATATGAATTTAGCTCGACAGAAAAATAAGAAA
>AQTU01000108.1:0-581 GCA_000385835.1 Streptococcus mitis 13/39
CAAATGAAAAACCAGAATATACTGGCACCCAATCTGGAGCAATAGTAGATCCTGAGCAGGTTTCTCCTCTTCCAGAATATACAGGAATTCAATCTGGTGCGATTGTTGAACCTGAAAAGCAGGAACCAGAGGTTGGAGGTGCTCAATCAGGGGCTTTGGTAGAACCAGAAACGGCTGATAAGCCATCCTATACAGGCGAGCAATCTGGAGCAATAGTCGAACCAGAGCAAGTAGCTCCACAACCAGAGTATAAGGGAACTCAATCTGGTGCCATCGTCGAACCGGAGACTCAGCCTTCCCTTCCAGAATATAAAGGTGAGCAATCTGGAGCAATAGTTGCCCCTGAGACAAATGAAACCAGAATATACAGGAATTCAATCTGGAGCCATCGTCGAACCAGAAACGGCTGATAAGCCATCCTATACAGGTACCCAGTCCGGAGCGGTTGTTGAACCAGAGCAAGTAGCTCCACAACCAGAGTACAAGGGAACTCAATCTGGTGCCATCGTCGAACCAGAGACTCAGCCTTCCTTGCCAGAATATAAAGGTGAGCAATCGGGAGCTGTTGTAGCCCCTGAGAC
>AQTU01000109.1:0-543 GCA_000385835.1 Streptococcus mitis 13/39
TCATGGTTAGACTATCTTCGTTGCTTTTCCCCTCAAATGGATTGTCCAATTCCTGCATGGAAGCATAGACACCTTCTTCTTTTAGTTCCTTCATTTCCTCTTGATCGTCTTTCGAGAGTTTATACTTAGGAGTTTCATAAAGGTCTTGCATTGATTTCAAATCATCCCCATCGTTTAAATCATGCCACAAAGTAGACAGATAATCCTTGTAAGTTTCTGAACTAAATAAGTGAACTGGTTTGTGTAACTCATAGTCATGGAATTTAAAGTTCATATACCCCATCACATCATCAACTTTTGTGTAATAGGTAATTCCTTTGTCATTTGTACGAGTATGTTCTGCATCTTCCCAGGTTAGGTGGGTATAAGCTTTTGTTAATTCAAATTCATCTTGTTGAATCAAACTAGCAGATGAAAATCCTAAAAAGAAGCTCATCATAAGTAAAAGAAGAAAGACTATTCCTCCAACTATCCAGGTTGCAGGATTTCCAGCCGCAAATGTAAAGAAGGAAAAGGCTGCTTTTAGTTTTTGATAGATATTTC
>AQTU01000110.1:0-511 GCA_000385835.1 Streptococcus mitis 13/39
GGACACGAGTGTATTGGATTTTGTGAGATTGATAAATTTGCTAGGAAATCTTATAAGTCCATTTTTCAAACGGAAGGAGAAATAGAATTTCATGACATACGAGATGTTTCAGATGACGAATTTAAAAAACTTAGAGGGAAAGTCGATGTCATCTGTGGGGGATTCCCTTGTCAAGCATTTTCAATCGCAGGAAGACGATTGGGATTTGAAGATACTAGAGGAACTTTATTCTTTGAAATTGCTCGAGCGGCCAAACAAATCCAACCACGTTTTCTTTTTCTTGAAAATGTTAAAGGCCTACTCAATCACGATAAGGGACGGACGTTACCACAATTCTTACCACACTTGATGAGTTGGGGTTTGATGTTGAGTGGCAGGTGCTTAACAGTAAGGATTTTGGCGTTCCCCAAAACAGAGAGAGGGTGTTTATTATCGGACATTCTAGAAAGAAAGGTACCAGACTCCTATTTCCTTTCAGACGAGAAGGTCAAGCAACTAACCCTGAGACTTT
>AQTU01000111.1:0-486 GCA_000385835.1 Streptococcus mitis 13/39
CAGAATCCTCTCTTGATTGAAGACAAGCTAGTCATTAGGCTGGTTTGTCTTTTTGTCTCTTTGTCAACTGTAGTGGGTTGATATAATAGTATTAGTGAGTGGGATAAAAATTTCATTTAGTTTACTCAGTACAAATTTAATGGGTCAAGATTTATATACCGGCGGTGTTTTTGGGATTGAGGGCAGTATCTTGGTTCTATGTGTGGTTTTCATACTTACAGTTGCTCTGCTCCAAAGAGCTTGTAGAGAAGAATTAGCCCATAAAGGAGATTGATTATTTTGATATCAAAAAATGCACAGGATAACCTGATGCATTTTTTTAGCGACAATACTTGCTACTTCCTTCTTTCGAATTTAGACAATTTTAAATAAAAGAATGAAATATGCCCTACTGTATTTGTAGACGAAGAACGTTTGTTAATAATACTCAAATTTATTTCAAAATCTTTGTTTAGTATGAATTTAGCTCTACAGAAAAATAAAAAA
>AQTU01000112.1:0-482 GCA_000385835.1 Streptococcus mitis 13/39
CAGATTTTCAGGTATTACTTAGTAAACTCAATCGTGACTATGACCGCTTTGTAAGTCAATTTGGATACTTGAATGCCTCCGTTAATCGGAACTTATTTGATAGTGACGATAAGTATTCTTTACTAGCAAGTTTAGAAGATGAATACATTGATTCTAAAGATCAGAAAGTAAAATATAAAAAATCTTTAGCCTTTGAGAAAGCATTGGTTAGGCCGGAGAGAGTGATTGCAAGAGTTTCAACTGCTCTAGATGCCTTAAACTCTAGTTTATCGGATGGTAGAGGGGTTGATTTAGACTATATGGTATCCAATTTATCCCGAACATAGCCAAGCTGCTATTTTGGATGAGTTAGGTGACCAGATTTTAATGGATCCAGAAAGCTATTTAAGAGGAGAAAGAAAATATCTTTCTAAGAACCAGTTTTTATCAGGAGATATTCTCAACAAGATAGAAGTAGTTCAACTATTAGTGGAGGAAAACAA
>AQTU01000113.1:0-468 GCA_000385835.1 Streptococcus mitis 13/39
GTGGATATGGAAATGAAGGTTCGACAGATTCAGGAAGAACATGATTTTAAAAATATTGTCTTTGCGACAGGAACACCTGTTTCCAATTCTATTAGTGAGTTGTATACTATGATGAACTATATTCAACCAGATATCTTAAAACGCTATCAAGTTGATTATTTTGACTCTTGGGTAGGTGCTTTTGGAGAAATTCAAAACTCTATGGAATTAGCTCCTACAGGGGATAAGTACCAGCCTAAGAAACGATTTAAAAAGTTTGTCAATCTACCTGAGTTGATGAAAATCTATAAAGAAACAGCCGACATTCAAACACAAGATATGTTGGATTTACCTGTTCCAGAAGCTCATATTATCCCTATTGAGAGTGAGTTAACTGAAAACCAGAAACTCTATTTAGAAGAATTAGTTATGAGGTCAGATATGGTCAAATGTGGAACAGTAGATCCGAGTCAGGATAACATGTTAAAA
>AQTU01000114.1:0-446 GCA_000385835.1 Streptococcus mitis 13/39
GTGACAGACTTCATCAACAATCAAAATCTCCAAGGTCAGGCCATCTCGAGTATGCGCAATTACCTAGTAGAGGTGCATGGGACTCTTCTTCAAACTCTGGTCAACCTGATGAATGACTACTCAACTAACCTCCTACTGTACAAGGATGGTTACTACCAGATTGATGGTGATCTTCATACAAAGCTTCCAAGTAAGGTATTTACAAACCTTCATAGTGCTTTAAAGAGCTCACGGGATGATTTGAAGAATGAGATTGAACTTTTGAAGACGACTAAGAACAAGATTTCAGACTTGGTGAGCTATGATGGAAGCAGTCATACCAGTACAGTCATGAACTATAACTTCCTCATGAACCAGCTCAAGAACTTGGACAACTCGATCATCCAGTATGAAAGTAATCATGCGAGTCAGGATTTGGTTGCCTTTAAGGAACTCTTGTCTGCGAC
>AQTU01000115.1:0-421 GCA_000385835.1 Streptococcus mitis 13/39
AGTAACCCCAACCGCAGAACCAAAAGAAACAACTGGAAAACAAGGTCAACCACAAACTCAAGAAACAGAGTCAATGTTCAAACAAGGTGATGAAGTAGCGCCAATTGATAAGACAACTGTTAAATTGGTAGACCCAAGTGGTAACGAAGTAACAACAATGCCAGCTCTTAAAGATGGTAAAGAAGTTGGAACATACACAATTGATCCAACAACAGGAGTTATCACATTCCAACCAAACAAAGACTTTGTTGGTACACCAGATCCAGCTAAGGTTGTAGCGAAGGATACTAACGGAACTAAGGTAGAAACAACTTACACACCAACAGTAACCCCAGTAACCCCAACCGCAGAACCAGCTGAAACAACAGATATCCAAGGTAAAACACAAACAGGTAAACCAACGTTTACACCAGGTGATGAT
>AQTU01000116.1:0-410 GCA_000385835.1 Streptococcus mitis 13/39
CAAAAGTCTTTGGAGCAGGTGGAGGAACTCAGATACAACTAGGGAATTCTTTGAAGTATTATGAAGATTTAGGTTTATTAAAAGAGGTGATAAAATGAATTCGGAACAAATTGAAAAATTCAAACAAGAAATAGAATGTATTATAAAAGAACAAAATTATATATCTTTACGGTATGTTCTTTTCGACGAAACAAATAGAACACCATTTGCTGTACATATATTTTACAAAGATGATTTATTCATGGTGAATAGCAGAGATGAGAGGGGTTATAAATTGGAAGAACATTTGAATTTGATAATTTTTCTGAGGCTGAAAAAAAATTCTTTAATGTATTGGACTTTATAGTACGTGAGGGTCGAAGGGACATATCTAACAGAGGAAGCTATATGTATTCCTCACCTCTTTGGGA
>AQTU01000117.1:0-407 GCA_000385835.1 Streptococcus mitis 13/39
ATTACGTGCGTAGCTGCCTTCTCCTGTTAGATAATAATATGAACCGTAGTTTTTGTCATAAATCCATTCATTCTTGGCCATCTTTCCATCTGATTTGAGATAATAATTCCCTACCCAAGTATTACGAGCGTAGCTACCTTCTGATGTTAGATAATAGTATGACCCGTAGTTTTTATCATAAATCCATTCATTTTTAGCTCTCTTACCGTCTGATTTGAGATAATAATTCCCTACCCAAGTATTACGAGCGTAGCTACCTTCTGCTGTTAAATAATAATGTGCAGAGTATTTCTTATCATAAATCCATTCTTTCTTAGCCATCTTTCCATCTGATTTGAGGTAGTAATTTCCTACCCAAGTGTTACGAGCTGAACTTCCTTCTGATGTTAGATAAAAATATGAACTCG
>AQTU01000118.1:0-394 GCA_000385835.1 Streptococcus mitis 13/39
CGCTAGGAACCAATCCTCTTAGCGCAGATTCTGATGGTGATGGACGTTCAGATTTAGTGGAAGTAGAAGAAGGAACCAATCCCTTAGAAAAGGATTTACAAGACATAGACCAAACAAGTATAACTGAACCGTCTTCAGTATTTATGGAAATGAAACAAAAGATTTCAGATATGATGGAGAGTCACTACAAGGAATTTATACAGGCTCTTATTAGTATTGAAACAGGGATTGAAAACGAACAAGACCTTGAAGACTTATATACTTACTACATGAGAACAGATGCCGTTTCTCTTTTGTCTAGTGATTTAGAAACCAGTCCTCAAAGAGGTTGAAATGGAGATAGAGTTGTAGGGGAATCATGTGATTCTCCTATTTTCGTATAGATGAAAGGAGC
>AQTU01000119.1:0-393 GCA_000385835.1 Streptococcus mitis 13/39
GACGTTTAATGGATAAACCATCTTTTGCAGTCGTGTAATCTTGAATACGAATTTTTCCAGTTTTATCTACACCGACAGCTTTTAATTGGATACGTTGAATTTCATCTGCTGCATTACGTGTCTCAACGGTTATCCTAGTCTCGACATCTTTGAAATTTGTCTTGAAGTCATCAATCTTTGTAGTTAAAAACTCTCTGTAGTTAGCAAAATTTTGTTCAGATACGTTATTTTTCAGTTTATTGAGACTAAACTTGCTGGCTGCTGAAGAGACCGCATAACCTCCTACGATATTCCCGATAAAGTTTGCGGTTTGGGCGTCTTCCTCACTACCACCTAGGAGCTTAGTCCCATGATAGGCAACCTGACCCGCTGTATAGGCACCTGCTTCCCCTA
>AQTU01000120.1:0-389 GCA_000385835.1 Streptococcus mitis 13/39
AAGTGAGGAAGACGCTCAAACCGCAAACTTTATCGGGAATATCGTAGGAGGTTATGCGGCCTCCTCAGCAGCCAGCAAGTTTAGTCTCAATAAGGTGAAAACTCAGTTCTCTACGGAATGGAATGAATATCTAAATGAATTTCCAAAAAATGGGTTAACCCAGTCAGAGATAAATAATATCATTGAAGTTGATCCTGATATTGAAAAAGGCATTGTACGTCCTAATCCACAAGATTATTTACCAATGGAGTATTTGGAACAGCATAAAAAATTATTTGATGATGGAGTTGCAGCCTTTGTGAAAGATGACTTCTTCATCCAGAAATTTGGTAATTTTGGTCGAGAAGATGGAGCTTTTGTTTTTCCAAAAGATGTAGCAAAGGCCATGA
>AQTU01000121.1:0-361 GCA_000385835.1 Streptococcus mitis 13/39
TGTGATAAAAATTTCAACTACTCTTATCTATAATAAAGCTACCTGTTCTTTGAAAATTGAATCCACTCCGTCTTGATTAGCGTGCCTGTGTAAGTAGGGACTGAGAGTTTTCCCTGTGAAGGGCAACTGGCACAAGACGTGTGTGAGAATTTTCTAACAGACACGGAGTTTATCGTTACCAGACTTAAACGATGCGACAAACTAGATAAAGGAGTTAATCATGAAGGTAGTAAACTTGTATGATTTGAAACAAATGGGAAATAAAGGTGGTTGTACCATCCAATTGATTCATCATTTTCCTTTTGGTATGGGCTTAGGACATCTCAAAAAAGACTACATTGAATTTAAACGTGTTGGTATC
>AQTU01000122.1:0-356 GCA_000385835.1 Streptococcus mitis 13/39
GGTCAGGCCATCTCGAGTATGCGCCGTTACCTAGTAGAGGTGCATGGGACTCTTCTTCAGACTCTGGTCAACCTGATGAATGACTACTCAACTAACCTCCTGCTGTACAAGGATGGTTACTACCAGATTGATGGTGATCTTCATACAAAGCTTCCAAGTAAGGTATTTACAAACCTTCATAGTGCTTTAAAGAGCTCACGGGACGATTTGAAGAGTGAGATTGAGATCTTGAACACGACCAAGGACAAGATTTCAGACTTGGTGAGCTACGAAGGAAGCAGTCATACCAGTACAGTCATGAACTATAACTTCCTCATGAACCAGCTCAAGAACTTGGATACCTCCATCACTCAGTA
>AQTU01000123.1:0-347 GCA_000385835.1 Streptococcus mitis 13/39
CGTTAACGGTGTATTCGTAACTGGTGTTTCAATTTCCTTAACAGGTGTTACAGTTACTGGAACCTCTACTGTGACTACTTTACCATTTGGTAATTCAACCGTTACTTTAACTGGATCTTCTTACCTGGTGTTGTCAAGTCTGGAATGTTTTCAACATTTGTGACCTTGCCACCTTCTGGAATCTTGATGCCTTTTGTGTAATCCTCTGGTGTTAATGGGGTAGATGTGACTGGTGTCTCAATCTCTTTAACAGGTGTTACATTAACTGGGACTTCTACTGTAATCACTTTTCCATTTGGTAATTCAACCGTTACTTTAACTGGATCTTTCTTACCTGGTGTTGTCAA
>AQTU01000124.1:0-337 GCA_000385835.1 Streptococcus mitis 13/39
CCATTCTCAGCCCAGAAGGTTTTGCTTCCATTTTATGGAAGGACGGCGCTCGTGCCATGGAAGCAGCAGAACTGATGAAAATCACTTCTCATGAGCTGTTAGAAATGGACGTGGTGGACAAGGTGATTTCTGAAGCAGGACTTTCTAGTAAGGAACTGATTAAGAGTGTCAAAAAAGAACTCCAAACGGAGCTAGCTAGACTTTCGCAAAAATCGTTAGAAGCGTTGTTGGAAGAGCGTTATCAACGATTTAGAAAATACTAATACCTCAGAATACATAAAAACTAGAACTGGCAGTCAGTTCTAGTTTTTATGTGGTTCTTACTCTGTATCAAGGA
>AQTU01000125.1:0-329 GCA_000385835.1 Streptococcus mitis 13/39
AAGTGAGGAAGACGCCCAAACCGCCAACTTTATCGGGAACCTGGTAGGAGGCTATGTGACCTCCTCAGCAGCCAGCAAGTTTAGTCTCAATAAACTGAAAAATAACGTATCTGAACAAAATTTTGCTAACTACAGAGAGTTTTCAACTACAAAGATTGATGATTTCAAGACAAATTTCAAAGATGTCGAGACTAGGATAACCGTTGAGACACGTAATGCAACAGGAGAAATTCAACGTATCCAATTAAAAGCAGTCGGTGTAGATGAAACTGGAAAAATTCGTATTCAAGATTATACAACTGCAAAAGATGGTTTAACCATTAAACGCC
>AQTU01000126.1:0-324 GCA_000385835.1 Streptococcus mitis 13/39
TTCTCCCCATATAAGCACTAACATTCCAACGTGCACATATTGGAACGACATCCATAACTCCAGAGTATCTCTAAAGTTTACAATTTAAATGAGTTAACAATTTTCCCAACTAAAAGCACTCCAGTTACCGCAACGGTTTGTACTGAATGTACTAAATCGCATTCCATCAACTTCATCTGTTTCTTCAACTTGAACAGATACTAATTGAAGATTTAATACTTCTTCTGCCATAGCTAGCTCCTCCTATTTAAATTTTTGGGATTAAGTACTTTATCCACCCTCATTATACTCTCTCCACCAGTAAAATGCAAGCAATTATACAAA
>AQTU01000127.1:0-321 GCA_000385835.1 Streptococcus mitis 13/39
CATACATCTTGTAAAAGGTTTCTTTATTTGGGACTGCCCCTTCTTTAACAGCACGTTCCGCATACATATCAAAAGTATCCTTGAAAGATGCCTGCTTCTCTGCTGTATTCCAACTTGTTTCCCAACTTGCAAGTTCATCGAATTTTGCAAAGGTTGATTTTTTGATTTCTGGTGACACATGTTCAATTGAAATATCCGATGTTTTTTGAGAGATAATCTCAATTCGAGTTCCTGGTTCAATTTTAGTGCCACCTGTAAAGCGACCTTTTCCTTCACCTACGATAGTACCGCCATGTTTTGATAGATTATCCAGAATATCTT
>AQTU01000128.1:0-321 GCA_000385835.1 Streptococcus mitis 13/39
TTCCAAAACTATGGCATCGAGGTATCTTGTCATTCAGTTTCTGAAATGACAAAGGATAAATTAATTGAGATGATGAGCTATTCTTCAGATTGTTTTGAATTTTTATCTCCCAATTTATTACGATTTAAGAACCGTGACAATCTAAGATTAACGGATTTCGTTGAGATGATTTTAAAAAATCCTGAACTAACCATCAGACTTCCTCTTGCGGTTTCAAATAAGCGGGTTTATCCAAATCTGAATTTGGAAGAGGCTAGAGCTCTATTGCCAAGAGATACGAAACAATTGATTTACATGGCACAAACACATTATTTATCTAAC
>AQTU01000129.1:0-321 GCA_000385835.1 Streptococcus mitis 13/39
CCAATCTCAGCTAAATTCATTTAGAATTCCTGATTTAGCTGTTAAAAATTCTCATTTAATGTTGTCTAAGAAGCAAAAAAACCGATGAAATTAATCATCGGTTTTCTATTTGATGTGGATTAGATTAACTAATTACAAATTAGTTAGCTTAATCTTCTTTCTTCTTGCGTGCCACAAGACCAAATCCGCTCAATACTCCAAGAAGTCCAAGAGCTGCTAGGCTAGAGTGATCTTCTGTACCAGTATTAGGCAATTCCTTAGCTGGTTTAGCTGGAGCTGGTTTTGATGGTTTCGCAGGTTCTGGTTTCACAGAAGGAATAA
>AQTU01000130.1:0-320 GCA_000385835.1 Streptococcus mitis 13/39
CTTGATAAATAATGTGTTTGTGTCATGTAAATCAATTGTTTCGTATCTCTGGGCAATAAAGCTCTAGCCTCCTCTAGATTCAGATTTGGATAAACTCGCTTATTTGAAACCGCAAGAGGAAGTCTAATGGTTAGTTCAGGATTTTTTAAAATCATCTCAACGAAATCCGTTAATCTTAGATTGTCACGGTTCTTAAATCGCAATAAATTGGGAGATAAAAACTCAAAACAATCTGAAGAATAACTCATCATCTCAATTAATTTGTCCTTTGTCATTTCAGAAACTGAATGACAAGATACCTCGATACCATATTTTTGAAA
>AQTU01000131.1:0-318 GCA_000385835.1 Streptococcus mitis 13/39
ATGGACAGTAATTTTGACTTCGAACAACCTAACAGCCTCATCAGTTTAGAATTAGAAAATACTAAATAGACTGCTCCTTCTTCATCTATCCAACCACGACTGAGAGATAATTCTAAACGATCTTTTAAAATAGAATAAGCCACCTTTACTTCTAGTTTCATATCCATATATTTCTCATCATCAAAAAGAATTTTAGGTAATTTGTAATACCGTTCTGAAGTTTGGTATTGATTTGCGGTAATTCGTTTCATAGCGCTCCTCCAAGTTCTTTGAGTATTAAATCTCCACTTGATTCCAATCGAACCAAGCCACTTTTTT
>AQTU01000132.1:0-313 GCA_000385835.1 Streptococcus mitis 13/39
CTTCAAAACATTATGGAATTCCTTGAAAGTCAGGATATAAAGAACGGAGCTGATGCCTTTGTAGATGATCATCAGAATCTTGTTTTTGTTTTATATGGACAAGGCTATCGAGCCGAGGGAAAAGAGGGAATACTTACAACCCAAGTAACTGTAAAAGCTTATGATGAAGACAAGAAACCGATTAACTTCGCAAATTTATTAGATTCCTTAATCGTCTCAGAATATCAAATGGAACCGAATCTTTGGGAGGTCTCCCATGATTGATCTCTATCTAAGTAAAAATAGCCAAAGAAATCAACTTCTTTTAGACTTC
>AQTU01000133.1:0-309 GCA_000385835.1 Streptococcus mitis 13/39
TCTCGTATACTTCTAGGCATAGCCGCAAAGAAGTTCCCAGTCCCCATAGAAGGATCTAATATCCTTCCTCCCTCAAAACCATCATCCAGTAATTTTTGCCAAATCTGTCGAATAATCATTGGGTCTGTATAATAGGCTGTGAGAGAACTTTGTTTCATAGTGGAGTATTCTGACTTACTTACTAAACTCTTAAGAGTTAAACGTTCTATTTCATACTTTGGATTGAGTTCATCGAAAAATTCATTGGCAAGACCGCCCCAGCCGACATACTTGGCTAGTAGCTCTTGTTCTTCTGGATTCGCTTGTCGT
>AQTU01000134.1:0-302 GCA_000385835.1 Streptococcus mitis 13/39
GTATGTGGCACGATATGGCGATAGTTTTGACAAAAAAGTTATCCATATCACCTTCCAATATTCTCCATCGGATAATGGACTAGCCTTTCTTGCAGCTGTTCAGAAGGTATTGCAACCTACAGATATGAGTTTGAAGGTAGAATTACCGGAGTAATAAAGGGAGCGGAAACGCTCTCTTTTTGTGGTATAATGAAGAAGGATTGAACCTATATCAAAAACAATTCAATGAGCTCTATCAGTTGATGACGAGCTATACGTCCTTATTGGGAACAGACATCGCCTTGATGTCCGCTACAGGGAAA
>AQTU01000135.1:0-292 GCA_000385835.1 Streptococcus mitis 13/39
TAAAGGAGAAGCAATATGGCTGAACGATTTTGGGAGAACTTGTCCATTATTTTGGCTGAAAGAAATATCAGCTGGATTGAGTTAACCAGAAAAATGTTTGCGGGAGAGTTTCACTATCCAAGTGAATTGAATCGCTTGTATCAAAAGATCGTCACTACAAGATGGAACAACGAATGCCTCAAAGTCCATGGGTAGAAAGGATTGTGCAGGTATTAGATTTAGATTATGAAGATTTATTTCGGAGGTAACTATGAAAAGAATAATTCCAGTTTATATATTCCAACAAGTAAAT
>AQTU01000136.1:0-290 GCA_000385835.1 Streptococcus mitis 13/39
ACAATCCCGCAGCCGAAGCCACGCACGCAAACCCGCACCGAAGCCCGCACCAAAACCCGCGCCGAAGCCGGCACTAAAACCGACTGAAAAACCTAAAGAAACAACTCCTAAACAGGATAAACCAAAATCTAAAGTTCAGTCTGGCTGGGTAGGGTCTTCGTACTATGAAAATGGTGCTAAAGTTACTAATAAGTGGATTTTTGATAAAAAGGTTAACTCCTACTTCTATTTAAATGCATCGGGAAATTATGTCCAAAATGCCTGGGTCGATAATTACTATCTAAAATCTG
>AQTU01000137.1:0-285 GCA_000385835.1 Streptococcus mitis 13/39
TAATCTGCATTCAAGTGATCGATGGCATACTGCACTGCTGAACTTGAAAAACCATGCCACGTTAATTGCTCATAGAGAGCTTTTTTGACATATTTGCCCACGAATTATAGCTTTTCCGCTTTACTTAAAGCAGCATTGTACTGGTTCCCATCTGCTGGTTTTGGTTGCCGCACACCATCGTATCCTACATAGTAACGGCCACCATCTACCCATTTATCCTTCACCATATAACCTTTAGAATCGACATAGTAACGACCGCCATCTACCCATTCATTCTTGGCCATC
>AQTU01000138.1:0-282 GCA_000385835.1 Streptococcus mitis 13/39
TAGTTCTAAACCTAAAGTTACAGAGGTTAGAACAGGAAAAGAGACAGATATCACTACAAGTTATCAGCAACATCTTAAAAGACTGATTGCGGATAACAATAGCGATATTCAAAGTAGTCAAAAGAAAATTGAAGAGCTACATACGTTGATTGACACAAAGAATAAAGACAATAAGAAATTGCAGTCCATTTATGATGCGATTTCGGAATTACACTAAGCAGTCCTGATAGGCTGCTTTTTTTGAGAGGTTATAGATGTTTACAACATTTTTTAAGAAAAATC
>AQTU01000139.1:0-275 GCA_000385835.1 Streptococcus mitis 13/39
TTCCCAACATCATGATACAGCTTGTCATTCCCCATGAAAAGCGTATCTCTGATGGGATTTCCTGCTTTAGTCTGAATATCCCCTGCATTCCCAAGTTTGATATCCTGATCAGCCTCATACATATTAGAAGCCCCATAGGCTGTTGTCCCAAGACCCACTATACCGCCTGCAACAACTAAAGGAGTCGCAGAGCCCAATGTAACTACGATGGCTGTCACTCCGACAATGATAGTCAATGCGCTAACAGCCATGTCTTTCCAACCCTTATCTGATCG
>AQTU01000140.1:0-266 GCA_000385835.1 Streptococcus mitis 13/39
AAGATGGATCAACAACTAAGACAATTCCAGGCGAAGGAACTTACAAAGTAAATCCAGACGGTACAGTAACCTTCACACCTGAGAAGACATTCACAGGTAAAGGCACAGGCGTAACTGTTAAACGTGTAGATAAGAACGGTACCCCAGTAACAGCTAAATACACACCAACAGTAACTCCAGTGACTCCAGAAGGAACACCAGCTGAAACAACAGATATCCAAGGTAAAGAACAAAACGGTAAACCTGAATTCAAACCAGGCAACCCA
>AQTU01000141.1:0-265 GCA_000385835.1 Streptococcus mitis 13/39
AAGCGGGTGTAGTTTAGTGGTAAAACTACAGCCTTCCAAGCTGTTGTCGCGAGTTCGATTCTCGTCACCCGCTTTGAACTTTGTTCAAAATACCAAGTTTTTAACTTGGGCGCGTAGCTCAGGTGGTTAGAGCGCACGCCTGATAAGCGTGAGGTCGGTGGTTCGAGTCCACTCGTGCCCATAAAGTTTGGTCCGTTGGTCAAGGGGTTAAGACACCGCCTTTTCACGGCGGTAACACGGGTTCGAATCCCGTACGGACTATTTT
>AQTU01000142.1:0-264 GCA_000385835.1 Streptococcus mitis 13/39
TTCCCATCTGATTTGAGATAAGAATTTCCTATCCATTTATTGCGAGCAGAGCTTCCTTCTGCTGTTAGATAATAATAGGAACCATGCTTTTTATCATAAATCCAGTCACTTTTAACCTTTTTTCCATCAGAATCAACATAATAACGACCACCATCTACCCATTCATTTTTAGCTCTCTTCCCATCTGATTTGAGGTAGTAATTTCCTACCCAGCCAGACTGAACTTTAGATTGTGATTTATCCTGTTTAGGAGTTGTTTCTTTA
>AQTU01000143.1:0-260 GCA_000385835.1 Streptococcus mitis 13/39
GGAGGATTACCCAAGTCCGGCTGAAGGGAACGGTCTTGAAAACCGTCAGGCGTGTAAAAGCGTGCGTGGGTTCGAATCCCACATCCTCCTTTTGTATTAACGCGGGATGGAGCAGCTCGGTAGCTCGTCGGGCTCATAACCCGAAGGTCGTAGGTTCAAATCCTGCTCCCGCAATAAGGCTCGGTAGCTCAGTTGGTAGAGCAATGGATTGAAGCTCCATGTGTCGGCGGTTCGATTCCGTCTCGCGCCATTTTTATTTT
>AQTU01000144.1:0-248 GCA_000385835.1 Streptococcus mitis 13/39
AAAGATGGTAACCCAATTACAATCACAGTAACAATTGGTGACAATGGATCAGGTGAAGTACCAAATGACAATCTTCCAAAAGGAGACTTGCCAGGTACAGGAACAGTAACAGAACCTAATAAGAACCCATCGAAACCAGTGGATGTAACAACACCAGCACGTAAGACACCAACAGTAGATGTTGAACAAGACCCTAAGACAGGTGATGTTACAGTAACACCGAAGAGACCAGGAGGAGGAACATATCC
>AQTU01000145.1:0-236 GCA_000385835.1 Streptococcus mitis 13/39
GGAAACACAATCACAGTAACAATCGGCGACAATGGATCAGGTGAAGTACCAAATGATAATCTTCCTAAGACAGATATCCCAGGTACAGGAACAGTAACCGAACCGAACAAGAAACCATCACAACCAGTGGATGTAACAACACCAGCTCGTAAGACACCAACAGTAGATGTTGAACAAGATCCTAAGACAGGTGACGTTACAGTAACACCTAAGAAACCAGATGGCTCAACATACCC
>AQTU01000146.1:0-233 GCA_000385835.1 Streptococcus mitis 13/39
TTTTTGGATTGCTGTATATTTAACAACATATTCGTAATCTTCATCTGTAGCTGTTGTTGCTTGTACTGGTACTTTTTCAACACTTGCGATGTAACCTTCTTTTTGTGCGGCCTTGATTTGTTCTGGTGTTAGATCCTTTTTAAAGAAGTAATGATTGTGGTCACCGTGACTCATGACAAAGCCTGCCGCATCTTCACTGATAATTCGATTGGCATCAAAACCGCGATCATGGA
>AQTU01000147.1:0-231 GCA_000385835.1 Streptococcus mitis 13/39
CTTCTCCATCTACACGAACAAGAACATAACCCTTGATAACTTTTCCACTTGTAGCATACTCATCGCCTACTTTACCTTCTGTAGTCTCTGCAGGAAGAAGGTCTTTCCTTTTTCATCTACATATTTAACTACTAGGTTAGCTTTGTTCGCTACATAGTTGATTGGAGTGTCCTCACCTGGGTTAGTTGGAACATTTGGTACTTCATATCCTTTAGTTGGATCGTTTGGATC
>AQTU01000148.1:0-231 GCA_000385835.1 Streptococcus mitis 13/39
GCTTTCTTCTCAGCATCAGTTAATTGTTCTGGGTTCGCTACAACTGTCTTGTCTGCTGGTTTTACGATATCGTTGCCTGCGTTTGGTTTCGTTGCGTCTGTTGCTGACTTAGTCAAATCTGTCGCTGGAATTACCGCTGTTTTTCCTTCTGGTGTCGTTACTGTCGCATTTCCTTTGTCGTCAACTACTACTGTAGCTTCTGGATTGACGGCTTTAACTTTATCTTCGATT
>AQTU01000149.1:0-219 GCA_000385835.1 Streptococcus mitis 13/39
TTAACAACACCAGGTAAGAAAGATCCAGTTAAAGTAACGGTAGAATTACCAAATGGAAAAGTGATAACAGTAGAAGTCCCAGTAACTGTTACTCCGGTTAAGGGAATTGAAACACCAG
This sequence comes from Streptococcus mitis 13/39, assembly GCA_000385835.1. Lineage (GTDB taxonomy): Bacteria > Bacillota > Bacilli > Lactobacillales > Streptococcaceae > Streptococcus > Streptococcus mitis_AI. Next base: position 119 of record AQTU01000149.1, read on the forward strand.
TTACGAATACACCGTTAACGCCAGAGGATTACACAAAAGGTATCACCATTCCAGAAGGTGGTAAGGTTACTAAGGTTGAGAATATTCCAAACTTGACAACA
>AQTU01000150.1:0-217 GCA_000385835.1 Streptococcus mitis 13/39
GGCTTTATCTTCTGCTTGTTTATCCTCTACAAGTTTAGCTGCAGCCAATTCGATTTCTTTGCGACTTTTGTTTAGCAGTAGAATGTTGACCAACAGTATATCCCATCATGAGAATAAAGCTAGTTGCGGCTACTGCTCCAACACTAATTAAGGCTTTAGTTTTGACTTTATTTAACATCTTAGACCTTCTTTCTATAAAAACTAGGTCAAGAATAAC
>AQTU01000151.1:0-210 GCA_000385835.1 Streptococcus mitis 13/39
CAAAGCAAATGCCTTAGCTAAAGCAAGAGAATACCGAAAATATAGTAATATCTCAAAAACTGAAATTTATGACAGGCTAACTTCTTCTTGGTTTGGAAAATTTACAAAAGAAGAAGCAAACTATGCCATTCAAAAACTTAATCTACCATCAGAAGGCAGCCATGTTCGCAATAAATGGGTAGGAGCTTATTATTATAAACCGGATGGAAA
>AQTU01000152.1:0-205 GCA_000385835.1 Streptococcus mitis 13/39
TTAAAGAGGCTGATGGAAATCCGAGAAAATTAGAGGCTTTATTGGGATTGGATGAGGGAAGTTTAGGAGACTCTCCTAAACTGGTTCTTCCGCAGGAAGTACATAATTACAGAATTCCTGATGGAAATGAGGGAGGATCACGTGCTAATCCACAGTGGCGACCAGGAGGGAAAACATACCCTGGAGGAGTTCCTGAAGCAGTAAT
>AQTU01000153.1:0-203 GCA_000385835.1 Streptococcus mitis 13/39
TATCGGTGAAGACGGAAAAGGTAAAGTTCCAAATAGTGAATTACCAGAAGGCAAAGTTCCAGGTACAGGTAAGATTACAGAACCAGGAAAATCAGCAGTGGAAGTTCCAAATGTAGAAACACCAAGTAAGATAATCCCAGGTGCTCCAACAACAGAACAACCAGGTAAGATTGAAATTACTCAGAAACCAAATGGAGATGCGA